>JAKIXL010000310.1:0-281 GCA_022709105.1 Thermoplasmatota archaeon
GGGGAAACAGCAAAGCCCGGATTGACCGCGGCGGTGACCATCATCGGCGAATCGCGCCAGAACGTATTGGTGATCCCCATCCGCGCGGTGTTCACCGACGACAAGAATCAGGATATCGTGTATCTGAAGCCCAAAGAGGACAAGGCCGCCAAAGATCAAAAGAATGTCCCGCCAAGCCAGCCTTTGCCCATCCCGGTGACCTTGGGCGCCAATGACCTCCAGAACGTGGAAGTGATCTCCGGTCTGAAGGAAGGCGACGAAATCCTACTCACGGAACCCCC
>JAKIXL010000310.1:355-684 GCA_022709105.1 Thermoplasmatota archaeon
GTATGATGATGAGGTGACGAGATGATAGAGATCAAAGGTCTGTCGCGCAGCTTCGGCCAGATCAAGGCTGTGGACAGGGTTAGCTTCGCTGTGGAAAGCGGCGAAATAGTGGGCTTCCTGGGCCCCAACGGCGCCGGGAAGACCACCACGATGCGCATGATGGTGGGCTACCTGCAGCCGGATGAAGGGAGCATCGAGCTTGACGGGCACAGCGTTTTTGACGACCCCATCGCCGCCAGCGCCCGCATCGGCTATCTGCCGGAACACAATCCCCTTTACCCGGAAATGTCGGTGGGGGAATTCCTTATCTACCTGGGCCATCTGCGCCG
>JAKIXL010000311.1:0-293 GCA_022709105.1 Thermoplasmatota archaeon
GAGAAACCCACCACCTTCTCCGAGGTCTTTTTGGAAGACGGCAGAAAGATAGAGCACAAACTGACCCCCGCCGACATACGCGCACGCCTGGAGAAGATCCCGGACGAAGACCTGCGCGCTCTCGGGATCAACCCGGACGTCGCGAGACCGGAGTGGACTATCCTTACCGTTCTCCCAGTTCCGCCGGTCACGATGCGCCCCTCGATCATCCTTGAGAATGGGCAGCGGTCCGAGGATGACCTGACCCACAAACTCGTGGATATCATAAGGATCAACCAGCGGTTCAAAGAGAA
>JAKIXL010000311.1:359-658 GCA_022709105.1 Thermoplasmatota archaeon
CCGCCCGGCACCGGAGCGGCCGACCCTTAAAGACCCTCTCACAGAGGCTCAAGGGGAAGGAAGGGCGGTTCCGCGGTTCTCTCTCGGGCAAACGTGTCAACTTCTCGGCCCGTACCGTGATCTCACCAGACCCTAACCTCTCGATCACCGAGGTCGGAATCCCGCTTGCCATCGCAAACGAGATGACCATCCCCGTCAGGGTAACGCCGCTCAACATCGAGGAGATGCGGCATTACGTCCTGAACGGCCCCGTGCGCCCCACAATCCGATCACCATGCGGCGCAAACTACGTCATCCGG
>JAKIXL010000312.1 GCA_022709105.1 Thermoplasmatota archaeon
TGGGCGGCCGGGAGATGGTGGAGATGCGCCGCGGTGAGGCCGTGAAGGTCAGGCACAAGCGCAAGTGAGCGCACTTTCACTTATTTTTTTCACATCCAGCATCGACGGCAGGCTTTCGGTGTTCGGCGACCCCTCCCCTTCCTGGCTTTAATACCGGCAGGGCGTACCATGTATTGCAGGCAAGAACGCCTATCACGATGAATACCATCCCAAGGTGAGGGAGGCACAATAGGCCCCGTCTCCCCGCCTTACCATTTTTTTTCTATTTTGGAAGGGGTATCACATCGATTTTTTTCTGAAACGAACAACTGGCTTGAAAAAAAGGATACGGTCAAAGGCACTTTTGACGTTCGCGGAACCCCTCCT
Organism: Thermoplasmatota archaeon; assembly: GCA_022709105.1. Classification (GTDB taxonomy): domain Archaea; phylum Thermoplasmatota; class Thermoplasmata; order Methanomassiliicoccales; family Methanomassiliicoccaceae; genus UBA6. The sequence goes on from JAKIXL010000312.1 coordinate 367, forward strand.
CGTCCTTCGACAATTAGCGCAATAAGCGTCCATTATTGCTTATATTGCTCTTGGATTACACAACTAGAGGCGATCACCATTTCGAACTATTCCATTCAAAACGTCGTGGCCTCCGCCAACCTAGGCATCGAGCTCGACCTCACCGAGCTCGCCCTGAACCTGAACGGCGCGGAGTACGAACCCGAGACCTTCCCCGGACTGATCTTCCGGCTGAAGGAGCCTAAGACGGCCACCCTGCTCTTCCGCAGCGGGAAACTGGTCTGCACCGGGG
>JAKIXL010000313.1 GCA_022709105.1 Thermoplasmatota archaeon
GGAGAAGGTGCTCTTCGACCTGGCCAAGAAAGCGCGCGTATCATCTCGAATCATCGATTTTCATGATCACGACGAATCCCTGCTCCATCTTCTCCGCCTGGCCTCGGGCCTGGAGTCCATGATCATCGGAGAGGACCAGATCCTGGGACAGATGAAGGAGTTGACCCAAATCGCGATGAAGGCGGGAACAACTGGCTGGATGCTGGAGACCGCTTTTAAGAAGGCCATTCAGGTGGGTGTCGGTAGGCTCTGCAGCTGTCGACCTGGCTGAGGAGATCCTGGGTGACCTGAAGGGCAAATCAGTGCTGGTAATAGGCGCTGGCGAGACTGGGGAGCTAATATCCCGGGCACTGCTCAGCCGGGAGATCGGATCGCTGGCAGTCACCAATCGGACCCTTAGCTCAGCGGTCTGTCTGGCGGAGAGCCTGGGGGGAGAGGCAGTTCCATTTGATGATATGCCCCGCCGCCTTCATACTGCAGATGTGGTGATCAGCGCCACCTCTGCCCCCCATTACATCCTCCTCAAGAGCGACATAGAGATGGCCATGGCCGATAGAAGCAACAAGCTTCTCATAATCGATATCGCCAACCCCAGGGACGTGGACCA
>JAKIXL010000314.1:0-293 GCA_022709105.1 Thermoplasmatota archaeon
GCACCCTGGACGCGTCATCGATGTCCATGTCCGGCGACACAGTGATCGTTCCCATCTTGATGATGTCCTTGACCTTGTCCTGCGGTCGAACGATGGCCCTGAGCAGCTCCTTTGCGGTAACGAAGCCGATGATGCGGCCATTCTCGGCGACCGGGAGACCATGGAACTCGGTCTCGATCAGCTTCTTCCGTGCCTGCTCCACTGTGTAGTCCGGTGGGATCGAAACTACTTCCCGGACCATGTAATTGCTGACCTTCAGCTTCCCGTCCATGTGCTTCCGGGGGCCATATCCT
>JAKIXL010000314.1:332-589 GCA_022709105.1 Thermoplasmatota archaeon
CGAGCGGTTACCTCTGGAAAGAATCCCAGGAGGGGCGGCGCGTCACAAACGCATATATAGGACCTACATATTTGGGTGAAAAGCAAGCCCTGGTAGTGTAGCGGCCTATCATGAAGCCCTGTCGAGGCTTCGACTCGGGTTCAAATCCCGACCAGGGCGCCAACCGCTCTTCTCTCACGCATATCTTATCATCTTCTCCACCATGGGCAGGGCCACCTCCTCCTGCTTGGTTATGACCCTGTTCACTTCGGCCGCTA
>JAKIXL010000315.1:0-246 GCA_022709105.1 Thermoplasmatota archaeon
GGGCATGACCTCCACGATGAACTCGGCATCCTTGACCGCCACCACCCGGATGCCCAAGGCTCCCTGGACCTTCTTGTTCCCGATGGTCCCGGTCACCTGATAGATGATGTGGTCCCCCTTGCTGATTAGCCCCTTCTTTTTGCTGCCGGGTAGAAGGGGCAAGAGGAACGGAAGGGCGCGTATAGGCATCACTCTCGCCTTACCATGACCTTGCGGCGGTCCCCTATCGCCATGAATGCCTTGGGG
>JAKIXL010000315.1:338-583 GCA_022709105.1 Thermoplasmatota archaeon
GCCTGCCCTTCTGGCCAGTAGGCCACGTCCCCGGCCTGCAGGACCTTCTTCCCGTTCTCCAGCTTGTTCCGCACTGGCACCTCGAAGTAGATCTCATCGCCCCAGGCGTTGGTGGTGGAATCGAAAGGTGTGGCCAGCCAGATCGCGTTTGCGGTATCGCTGTCGTTCAGCTCCACCCAGAGGTCGTAACGGTCGATCATCAGGAGGATGCGCTTGCCCATTCTATCATCTGATTGAACGTAGCC
>JAKIXL010000316.1 GCA_022709105.1 Thermoplasmatota archaeon
CACGTTGCGATACAGAGACGATGCGGGTGTTGTAGAGCACCTTGCGCAGGTGCACGGCGAAACCGGAGGGGGTGTCGGGGGTCTCCGGGCGATCGGCCACCAGGTGCAGCCATCGGCCGTCCTTGAGCATCAGCTCCTTCTTGCCCTCCCCCTGCACGTTGATGCGCAGGAGCACGTTGCGACCGTCCCAGTGAAATATCTTGTCCAGAAAGCCGCCCACCAGCCCCTGCATCTCCGACGTGATGGCCGCCACGTCGAAGGCCGTCATCTCCTTCTTCATCGCCACCATTAGCGCCCCCTCAATCAAAAGGATTTTGCTTTGCACCAGTAGCAAAAGGTTTATGAACGACCACCGGTTTGTCGGTGGAGCAGGCCACTGTGGCTTAGAGGTATAGCGACGCCTTGGTAAGGCGTAGGTCGAGGGTTCAATTCCCTCCAGTGGCTCCATCTCCTTCTCAACAAATATTCATAACCCAGCATCTCCATGGACGGTGCCATGGTGGAGCGTGGGAGCCGGGTTTTAGTAATCATCATCATGGTCCTGACAAGCGTCCTTCTGACGTTCCCCGCCCTCGCT
>JAKIXL010000317.1 GCA_022709105.1 Thermoplasmatota archaeon
GACCTGTCCCAATACCCACGGCTTCTTCGAGCCCCATGTGGCCGATATCGCCGCTCTCGCCCACGATGCGGGCGCGCTGATGTACTACGACGGCGCGAACCTCAACGCCATCATGGGCCAGTGCCGCCCCGGTGACCTTGGCTTCGATGTCATGCACTTCAACCTGCACAAAACCTTTGGAACACCCCACGGCATGGGCGGTCCCGGATCGGGCGCCATTGCCGCCAACGAACGCCTGGTCCCCTATCTGCCGTCCCCGCGTGTGATAAGAACCGAAAATGGGTTTGCCTTGCGGAACGACGAACGGACCATAGGCAAAATGGCGCCGTTTTTCGGCAGTTTCCTTGTCGCCGTGCGAGCCTATGCCTATATCCGCGCCCTGGGCGGTGAGGGTCTCAAAGCAGCCAGCGGCATGGCCGTGCTCAACGCCAACTACGTGCTCCGCCGCCTGCGCGACACCTATCCCGCCGCCTACGAAGGTTGGTGCATGCACGAATGCCTGCTCACCGCCGCCGGGCTGACCGCCCGGAAAGGCGTCCGCGCCCTCGACATCGCCAAGGCCCTCCTCGACC
>JAKIXL010000318.1 GCA_022709105.1 Thermoplasmatota archaeon
GGCAGAGGTGGCACTGATCACCACATCTGCAGCATGAAGGCGCGAGGGCATGTCATCAAATGGGACCGCCTCCCCCCCCAGGCTCTGCGCCAGGCAGACTGCTGTGCTGAGGGTGCGGTTGGTGACGGTCAGAGATCCGATCTCCCGGCAGAGCAATGACCGGGATATGAGCTCACCCGTCTCACCAGCACCGATCACAAGCACCGCCTTCCCCTTCAGGTCGCCCAGGATCTCCTCCGCCAAATCAACTGCTGCCGAGCCTACAGAGACTGAGCGCTCATTGATGTGGGTCTCCCTGCGCACCCTCTTGCCCACCTGAATGGCCTTCTTAAAGGCGGTCTCCAGCATCCAGCCGGTCGTGCCCACCCTCATCGCCATCTGGATCAGATCCTTCATCTGTCCCAGGATCTGGTCCTCGCCGATGATCATGGACTCCAGGCCCGATGCCAGGCGGAGAAGATGAAGCAGGGATTCATCATGATCATGAAAATCGATGATTCGGGAGGAGACACGCGCTTTCTTGGCCAGGTCGAAGAGCACCTTCTCCCCCCG
>JAKIXL010000319.1 GCA_022709105.1 Thermoplasmatota archaeon
CATCCTGTGGCTTCGCCATCGGCTTTGACCGGGTCATGGTCTCGATCGGGGACTTTGCGCTTGCGCACGAGCCCGTCGTCGGCGTCGTCTGCACGCCCGAAGCACGGGCGCGGGCGCTCGAGGTCGCCCGGGCCTTCCGGGGCGCGGGGGTGAGGACCGAGGTCGACCTCATGCAACGGGGGATGGGCGCCCAGATCTCCCACGCCGCAAAGACCGCTGACTTTGCGGTGGTGCTCGGGAAGCGCGAGGTCGAGGCGGGGCATGGTGCTTGCTGAGGATCTCGCAAGGCAGCAGCGGAGCATCAGCGTCGCGGAGTTCTTCGAGAAGAACAAGCACCTGCTCGGGTTCGATTCCCCGACGCGCGGGATCATCACCACCATCAAGGAGGCGGTGGACAACGCCCTCGACGCCTGCGAGGAGGCCGAAGTCCTCCCCGATATATTCGTCGGCGTACGGAGGGTCGATGCCGAGGTCTACCGGATCACGGTCGAGGACAACGGCCCCGGGATCGTGCCGGAGAACGTCCCGCTGGTCTTCGGG
>JAKIXL010000031.1:0-320 GCA_022709105.1 Thermoplasmatota archaeon
CACCGCCATGGTGCTGGCCGGCCTTATGGTCGGGACAGCGATAATATCTGCCTCCCTGGTTGTGGGAGATACCTTTGACAACATGGTAGTGGGGGAGACCTCCAAGACCTTCGGCAGCATCGATTTCGTGGTCACCGGCGCCGGCGACGGCTCGGGCAGAGGCCTGTACTCAGCTTCCAACGTATCATCCGTGAGGACGGATGTGCTCGGCCTCGAGGAGGCGGCGAGGGCGGAATGGGTCCTGGAGACAACGATCAGCATCAGGTCCCTGGCATCGGGCCTCACCCAGCCCAGAGTGGGCATGCTGGGCATAACCGCGT
>JAKIXL010000031.1:333-2496 GCA_022709105.1 Thermoplasmatota archaeon
CCGCCGAAGGGTTCGGCGGGTTCATGGACGCAGGAGGCAAGCACATAACCTCCATCCCGGCCGAAGGGCATGCATATATCACCAAAAGGACGGCCGACCGTTTGGACATCAAGGACGGCAGCGAGATAATGCTGGCAAAGGACCAGGCCCATGTCATCACCAAGGTCGCCGATGTGGTTCTCGACGAGGGCCTTGCCACCTTGGGGCCGGGCATTTTCGTCGACATTGAGACCGCTCAATGGCTGAGCGGCAATGAGGGAGCCGTCAGCCATCTGATCATATCTATGGGGCCGGAGGGGCGCGACCGGGTGAACACCTCACGGGAAGAAGTGAGCTCGATCCTGTCCATGTACCCTGGCCTGGACCTAAAGACGACCGGCGACCGGGCCATAGCGATCGAGGAGGGCCGTTCCCGCATCTCTACGCTCTCATCGATGTTCTTCGTTTTCGGATCGTTCTCCATAATAGCCGGCATCGCTCTCATAATCAACATCTTCACCATGCTAGGGGAGGAACGGAAGGGCGAGATGGGAGTGGCCCGGGCAGTAGGGATGAAAAGAGCGCACCTCCGCAGGCTGTTCACCTATGAAGGGCTGGCCTACGCCATGCTGGCCGCGGCCATAGGGACCGTGGCCGGCCTCGCTCTCGCCTACGCCTTGATCATTGCCGTCGGTTCGATGATATCTGCCGGCGGAGTGAACATCGGAAGGTACTTCGCGTTCACGCCGCTCTCGCTGGCCGCCGCGTACTTGGCAGGATTCTCCCTTACCTTGATCACGATCTACTTGGTCACCTTCAGGATATCCAAGATGAACATCGTCCGCGCGGTCAGGAACATCCCTGAACCGCTCAGGGCCAGGGACGACAAGGGGTCGTTCCGAATCGGACTTCTTATGCTGGCATCCGGCACAGCGGTAATGGTCCTGGGCATGACGCAGGAAAGCCTGGCCCTGGCGTCCGGCGGCCTGTCCCTAGCAACGCTCTCCGCCGGCCTGCTTCTCCGGCGCTTCAGCAGCGACCGCGTGGCCTGGAGCTTCGCCGGTCTGGCGACCCTGTTCGTGTGGGTACCCAAGGGCTTCGCGATATTTCCCTATTCTGGCAACATCGAGATGTTCGTGATCTCTGGCGTTTTCATGGTTTCTTCTCTGCTAATAGTGGTCATCTTCAATTCCGACAGCATCGTTCGCGCCTTCACCGCGGTAATGAGGGCCAAGGGGAGCTATCGAGCGGTCATCAAGACCGCCATATCCTATCCTCTCAGGGCCAGGATGCGCACTGCTCTGAGCATATTCATCTTTGGACTGGTCATCTTCACCGTCACCACGCTCTCGATGATCTCTGGCATGCTGTCGGTCGGCATCCCGCATATGGTGGAGGAGACCTCCGGAGGGTTCGACATTGTGGCCTTCTCTGCCGCTCCGGTGGACATGTGGGGGACGATCAACGGCGCCCCCGGGCTGGTAGATGCGAGGAACGTGACCAGCATCATACAGCTCAGCCAAGGCTCGGCACTTGTCACCATGAACCGCACCGATCCCCGGACCGGCCTTACGGAACAGGTGAGCTTCAGGTACATGGCGGTCGGCATCGACGACATGGGGCGTTTCTACACCGAAGGAACATATCCGCTCAAGGAGTGGGACTCCTCGAGGTTCAGCAGCGAGCGGGAAGTATGGGACGCGGCCAGGAACAACGCGTCGGTCGTCGTTCTCGACGGCTCGGCAGGGGAGCCCGCCGGAGGTTTCGGTCTGTCCATGGGGAGCAGCGGTTTCACCGGCATCAAGATCGGAGACGACGTTCAGATGACCGATGTCCATGGCTCGAACATCACAATGACCGTCATCGGGATCACCGAGCAGAGCGCGTTCTCGGGCATGTTCATGAGCGCCGTGCGTTCTAGGCTGGGGATCGCCGGCACGAACCTTTTCTTGGTCAAACTGGCCGATGGCGCCGACCCCGACAAGCAGGCCACTCTGATCCAGAACCAGTTCTGGGAGACGGGGATGAGCACAATATCCCTTAGAACGATGGCCCAGAGCGCGGTCAGCCAGATCGACGGCATGTTCAACCTGATAAAGGCCTTCCTGGCCCTCGGGCTCATCATCGGGATCACCGGCCTGGGCATCATCACCATAAGGTCCATACGCGAGAGGACGATCGAGA
>JAKIXL010000031.1:2556-12311 GCA_022709105.1 Thermoplasmatota archaeon
TGGTCAACTTTGCCCTGGAATCAGCGTTCATCTCCGTGCTTGGAATACTGATCGGTTCGGTCCTTGGCGTCGTGGTGGGCTACCAGCTGTGGGAGTCCGTGTTCCAGGACATGGGCATAGGATTCCTCGTGCCCTGGTGGCCGGTCCTCACGGTCGGCGGCATGGCATTCGTCGCCACCTTGCTCTGCGTGTATCCCGCGGCAAGGGGGGCGAGCAAGGTCTCGCCGGCATCGGTCCTGAGGTTCGAGTGAGCCCCCTCAGGCCGCGGCCTCCGGCCAGGAGGCGGCTATGACCTATCCAGGCCAGCCGGGCCGGCTGTGAGATAGGCGCAGCTCCCTCTAAAGGCCGGGGGCGCAGGCCGGTTCTCGGGTCCGATCATGGCAATAGTATATGTCGATGGGCCTTTCTATTCTGTCGGGGTGACAGATTGTCCGGGCTGGGGGCATCAGGGGATGTCAGGCCGTCGGAGGAAACGGTCAGGATGATGGATGGCCTGATGGAGGGCATCGCCGAGAACGCCGGGGAGCAGGCCGCGGTCAGAGCGCGCCTGCTGCTCGACCGCGCTGCGGCCAGAGGACCGGAGGAGGCCCTCAGGGACCCAGCGAAGTTCAGGTCGCTCCTGCTGGAGCAGGCCAAGGCCTTCATAGAAAGCTCAGGAGGAGAGCTTGAGAACCACTTCCGCCTCATCGCTGCCTGCCATTTGCTGGTCAATATGCTCAGGCCGTTGGTGGAGGACACCGACGATGAGTACATAACCACCGAGTACGAGGAGCTAAGCGAAGGGCTGAACGACCTGGAAAGGCTGGAAACATTCAATCTGTCTCTTTACAACCGCCTCAGGACGATATTCGAAGGGACCCTAGAGCTCTCTGTTGCCTTGGGCATCGCTGAACCCTAGGAGCTAACGGGACGACAGTAAAAGGTATGACCAACCGGCTCCCATTGTTCGGTCATGGAAGGTCAATTCATTTTATCCGGTCCGACGATGAAAGAACGTGTGCTCGATCTAGTGAACAAGATAAGGGACGGGGAGGGAGAACTGACCGAAGAGGTCAGGAACGCCCTTCTTGATACCGATCCGTTCCTCATCGAGAGCGCGGAAGCGGAGCTGATCGAGGAGGGGGTGTCCCGAGAGGACATCATGCTGCTGTGCGATGCCAGGAGCGAAGTGTTCATCGCGGCCGATGAGATCGATGAGACGATCCTAGAGCGGCCTGGGCACCCCATCCACACCTTGATGGAGGAGCACCGGCAGATCTTGCTGTTCATGACCGAGGTCCGCGCTGCCGCGAGAGAGATGCGCGCCGGCGGTACGGGGACAGACAGGACGAGGTCGTGCCTTGACGAGGTCGAACCCTTCATCAAAGAGGCCAGGAAGCATTTCGATCGGGAAGAGAACGTCCTGTTCCCCTATCTCGAGAAGCATGGCATAGAGGGCCCTCCTAAGGCGATGTGGTCAGAGCACGAGGTGCTGAGGGCCAACGAACAGGAGCTGATCTCCCTGATCGCCCGGCAACGGTACATGGACCCGGACGAGTTCATCAACGAGCTGGAATGTCACGCCTCCACCTTGCTGGCATTGCTCAACGCTCACTTCCACAAGGAGAACCACGTGTTGTTCCCGATGGCCGTCCGCGCGCTGGACGTGCATGAGTGGAACGAGGCCCGCCGCCAGTTCCAGGATATCGGGCCATGCGGCTTCGCAGAGCCGCATGCACCGCTCGAGCTCAGCATGACCGAGGTGGGGAGCATATCGCCAACCCAAGAGATCATTCTGCAAACCGGTCGGCTCACCGCCGCAGAGCTGGAAATGGTGCTCGGAAAGCTGCCGGTCGACTTCACGTTCGTGGACGAGAACGATCAGGTGCGTTTCTTCTCCAATTCGCCCGACAGGATATTCATCCGGACCCCGGCGGTTGTGGGCCGCAAGGTCCAGAACTGCCACCCAGAGAGCAGCGTCCAGGTGGTGCAGCGCATACTCGAGGAGTTCAAGGCCGGGACGAGGGACAAGGCAGAGTTCTGGCTGGAGACCGGCGGGAGGTTCATCCATATACGCTATTTCCCGCTGAGGAGCGTCACCGGCAAATACAAAGGCGTGCTGGAGATGGTCCAGGACGTCACTGACATAAGGGGACTGAAAGGCGAGAAGAGGCTCCTGGACGATTGACGGCGTCCGTCATCACCAGGGACCGCTCTCCAGTTCTTCGGGATTGGGGCGGGGTCTTGGCGCCGAGATAAATGGGAACGGCCGAGGCCGCGGTGTCCAGCCGGTCACCGGCGGGCTTTCACCGGAACCTCCTGCCTCCATGCTTCAGGCCGTTCTCCCAGGTCCAAGGAGACGCGGGAACCGCTTGACGGAAAGGACGAAGGGGCGTTCTCGTCAACTACCAATGTCCGCCCTTTGTCAGGCCCCTGTGACCGGTCCCGCATTTTCGTTCCGTTCAGTTGCCGGCGCCAATGCCCCCTTGGAACGTCCTTAAGCTCCGGGAAGGCCTGCAATGGCCTGTTACCTATGGCCGCTGAGGATGGCAGGGAAACGGTCCGTCATCCGTTGACAGCAGGCCTCAGCGTCCTTGCATACTTCTTATCCCCGACCTATCGGTCAGGTCAGTGGGAAAGCCCCGGACGATCATGTGCTTGGAACGCGGACCAGATGACCCATAGAAGGCCAAAACGCTTGATACATGAAGGCCGTACACGCCATGCATGACCTCTCGTTCTAATACTCGCGCATGCTGTCCCTGTACCGATGGACGAGGTCGAGGCCATAGGGAAGAGGAGACTCGAGCTCCTCAGGGACAGACACCGGGACATGACCTTTGACGACGACTACATGGACACCGAGGTCGGGACCCGGGGGCTCGTTCGGGCCATCGACGCGAGAGGCGAGGTGGCGGGGTTGGAGTTCATAGAACCTGAAGGGGTTTGGGCCGACCCTGATGCGGTGGAGGAATACGCAGAGACCATGGAGGACGGGATCGGGGTCACGGTGATCGTCCCCGACAAGGAGAGGCTGGAGGCCGAGGCCTTGCTCCGCGAGGAAGCTGGCAAGGAGATCAGAGTGCTCTCTTACAAGGAGAGCACCGATGCCGGGTGGCACTGAGGCTTCCCTGCCGGGGAACAACGTCGGGAAGGCACCAACGGCATAATCGTCCTATCCAGGGGCATCTTTTTATCCCCCATTGGTGCTCTTTCGCGGCATGAGCGGCGATTGGACCGAGATCTACCGGCCCCATGGGCTAGCCGAGGTCGTAGGCAACCCCAAGGCGGTAGAGGACCTGAAGGCCTGGGCCGACGCATGGGTGAGCGGGAGGCCGGTCAAGCGGGCAGCGGTCCTGATAGGCACCCCGGGCACTGGCAAGACGAGCGCAGCGCTCGCTCTGGCCGCCGACTACGGTTGGGACGTGATAGAGATGAACGCCTCGGACCAGCGGAACGCGGACGCCATAAGGAGCATAGCCATGCGGGGAGCTCTCGGGCAGACCTTCACCCCTGACGGCGATTATCACTCCACCAAGGAGGGGAAGCTGAAGCTCATAATCCTCGACGAAGCGGACAACATCAGCGGGAGGGAGGACCGCGGGGGCGTCCCCGCGATCGTGGAAGTGGTGCGCACGACCAAGCAGCCCATCATCCTCATCGTCAATGATTGGTACGCGCTGTCAAAGAAGAGCTCTGTGTTGAAATCACAGACCGAACAGATCAAGTTCTCTCGCATAAAGACCGTAACTGTAAGAGGGGTGCTCAGGAAGATCGCCAGGGACCAAGGGGTAGCGGTATCCGACAGGGCGCTGGAGCTCTTGGCTGAGAACTCGGGAGGGGACCTGCGCTCGGCCGTCCGTGACCTGCAGGCGGTCGCCACCGGCAGGAAGGAGGTCACCGACCTGGACACCGCTGTGGTCTCGGCGCGCGAGGTGGAGAAGACCATGTATCAGGCCATGGATGCGGTCTTCAAGGCCCGTGATCCCAGGGAGGCCAGGGCCAGGATGGCGGAGGTCGAGGAAACGCCGGAGACCAAGCTGCTTTGGATCGAGGAGAACCTGCCGATCGCGTACCGCGATCATCTTGACCTCTACCGCGGCATGCGTGAGGTAGCGAAGGCCAGCTCCTACCTCGGGCGGGTCTACCGCCGGCAGCATTATGGGTTCTGGAGCTATGCCGGGGACCTCCTGTCGTTCGGCGTCTGCGCGGCGAAGAGGCGAGAGGTCCACGGCTACATCCGCTACCAGTTCCCAAGCTATCTGATGAAGATGTCCCGCAGCAAGAGCGTGCGGATGCTGCAAGCGCAGGTATGCTCCAAGATCGGGGAGATGGTCCACATGTCCTCGGCCGAGGTCCGCCAAGAGGTGCTGCCATACTTCCGGCTCCTCTTCAAGACGAACAAGACGTTCCAGCTGAGCATGGCCGCGGAACTGGAGCTTGAGGACGAGGAGGCGGCGTTCATCCTGGAGGAGAAGATCGACTCCAGTGCGGTCAAGAACTTGATGAACGCTCTGAAGAAGGGCCTTGACGCCAATGTCAAGCGGGCTGTTAGACCGAACGACCGGGGGAAGCCGCCGGAAGCGCTGGAGGGACCGTCAGCGACGGCATCCAAGCCTCAGCCGGCACCCTCACAGCGCACTCTGTTCTGAGGCCCCATGACCACTGATCTTAGCAGGACGAGAGAAAAGCAACAGTACAAGATGCACGGTGGGCACGCGGCGGTCAAGCTATGCCACTGGATGCAGCAATCGCTCCTCAAGGACAGGCCGTGCTACAAGCAGGAGTTCTACGGGATCCGATCCCACCGGTGCCTCCAGATGACCCCCGTGGTAGACCAGTGCACGCACAATTGCCTGTTCTGTTGGCGCGTTCAGGGCTTCGACCGCAAGGAGGAGAAATGGAGGGAGCCGGAGGAAGTTCTCGAAGCATGCATCGCCGAGCAGCGCAAGCTCGTTTCCGGCTTCAAGGGCGATCCCCGATGCAAGCAGGAGATGTGGAACGAGTCCCGCGAGCCCAAGCAGGTAGCGATATCCCTCTCCGGCGAACCGACGATGTACCCTTACCTCGGGGACCTCATAGCATTATGCCACCGAAGGGGCATGACCACCTTCCTGGTGACCAACGGCACGCTGCCGGAGGCTCTGGAAAAGCTCGATCCTCTTCCGACTCAGCTGTATGTCACGCTCGCCGCCCCGAATCCTGAGGTTTATAAAAGATTGTGCGTCCCCCGCATACCCGATGGATGGGAGCGCCTTATGCGAACTCTCGAGCTCATGCCGTCCCTCAGCACCAGGACGGTGATCAGGCACACCCTGGTCAAGGAATGGAACATCGGATGGGAGGACGAATATGCACGCCTGGACGCCCTGGCCGACCCCACCTTCATCGAGCCCAAGGGCTACGTTTTCGTTGGCGATTCTCGCCGCCGGATGAGAATGGCCAATATGCCATCCCATGCTGAGATCAGGGAGTTCTCCGCCAAGCTGGGTGAGCGGGTGGGAATGAACATCCTGAAGGAGAGGAAGGACAGCAGGGTCCTGGTGCTAGGCGAGAACGAGTCTAGACTAAAGATCCCCGGGATCGAGGATTGAACCAGGGAACGCGCCTATCTGCGGCGGGGCAGCGGTCATAACCGCTTGCTCAGATGCATGGTCTCCATGGCATAGCCTTGAGAACGGTAAAGGCCGAGGGCGCAGACATTCCCACCACCGACATTGAGCCACATGGCCGCGGCTCCATTCTCCCGGGCCCATCGCTCGGCTCGGTCCAAGAGCTCGCGGGCAAGACCCTGCCGCCGATACCGAGGATCCACGAATACCTCCAGCAGCCACGCCTCCCCCGGGCCCTGGTGCAGCCTTTCCATGGTGGCCCACACGAGCCCGATCCTTTCGCCGTCGCGCAAGGCCACGATGAGCTTGTCTGCCCCTCCGCTCCGATAGTGATATCTTTCGAGATCGGAGCGGGCCTCCTCGATCATTTCCCGGTCATCGGCGGCGGCCAAGCGTTCGGAAGCCTTGGTCTCGCGCATGCCAGCGACCATTGCCTGCAGCGTCCAGTCCAGGTCGTTCTCTTCGAAGTCCCGGTAGTGGACGGCGTCCATCGTGACGGTCATTTCATCCTTATGGTCTCAAGGTTCATCGGCGCCCTGGTCTCGATGTTGAACTTCTTGTATATCGACGAGGCTAGATCGGCGCACTTGTGCTCGTCCCCGTGGCCGATGATGATCCTTTCAGGCTTGGGGTCCAGGGAGGCGATGTAGGCCATAAGCTGCCTGCGGTCGCTATGTCCCGAGAAGCCCTCCGCGTTCTCCACGTTGAGCTTGATCTTGACGTTGATGGGCTTCCCCCGCTCACTGAGCTGCAGCTCGTTCCATCCTTTCTGGATCCTGTTCCCCATGGTCCCCTCGGCCTGATAGCCGACGAACACCAGCGAGTTCTTAGGATCGTCCGCCCAGGCCTTGAAGTACTCGAGGACCGGACCGCCGTTCATCATGCCGCTCGTCGCGAGCACGATGCAAGGTTCGATATCATGGCAGATGCGCTCCCTCATCTCCGAGGTCTCCACCCGCTTGAATATCTGCGACAGGAAGGGGTTCTGCCCCATCTGGAAGATCTGAGTTCGCAGCTGCGAATTAAGGTACTCAGGGTAAGCCGTATGGATAGCTGTCGCTTCCCATATCATCCCATCAAGGTACACCGGCACGTTCGGCAGCTTTCCTGTCCGCATAAGTTCTTCGAGAACGAGCATGACCTCCTGCGAACGGCCGACCGCGAAGACGGGTATGAGCACCTTTCCGTTCTTGGCCAATGTCCTTTCCACCACTGCTTTCAGCGTGTTGCCGGCCTCAGCCCTGGACGGCTGCATGTCCCGATATCCGCCGTAGGTGGCCTCGATGACCAGGGTCTCCAGCCTGGGGAACTTGTTGGCCGTCGGGTTGAACAGCCAGGTCCTTTCGAACTTCATGTCCCCAGTGAACGCGACGTTGTACAGGCCGTCGCCAACATGGAAGTGGCACACCGCAGAGCCGAGGATATGGCCGGCGTTCTGGAATGTGAGCCGGATGTCGGGAGCGATGTCCGTGGTCTCCCCGTACTTAAGGGGAATGCAGTGGGCGACCATCTCCCTCACATGGGATGATTCATAAGGTGCCCGCCTTGCCTCGCCGAAGGACACCTTGATGTAGTCCAGCTGCATGAGGGACATGAGGTCCCTGGTCGGCGGAGTGCAATAGACAGGCCCATCGTAACCGTACTTGTATAGGGCGGGAAGCAGGGCGCAATGGTCCAGGTGAGCGTGGGTGATCACAACCGCGTCGAGGTTCTCCAGGGGCTGTATCTCCGGAGCGTTGAAGTAGGGAGTGGCGCCCTCCTTGTCCGAAGGGTCCACGCCGCAATCGATCAGCACCTTGCTCTCCCTTGTGCTCAATAGAGTGGCGCTCCTTCCCACCTCTCGATATCCCCCCAAGGCGGTCATCCGAACCCAGGACTCGCCGTCGATCCTCGGTCTGGCGAGCTTACGGCCGACCTTCTTCAAAAAGATCTTTCTCTCATCGGAGATCTGCCGGAGGTAGTTGCGGATATCTGAAACGGTCTTGGAAGAGAGGGGAGGCGCTCGCACAACCTTGGGTGCCCAGCCTACCTCTTTCTTGATCTCGTTGAGGATGCTTCCATGCTTTCCGATGACCAGTCCGGGCGCCAGAGCCTCGATCGTTACCTCCCCGGTGTCGTCCTCGAAATAGATGTCAGTGATCTGGGCCTCCGGCGGGATGATCTCCCTTATCCTCTTTTCAACTACGGCGGGGTCCGCGAGAGTGGACGGGTCGGGCCTGATGGCAACCCTCCGCCGCAGCCCCTGGGCCAACTGCCTCACGATGTCGTTGTTGGAGGCGAACTTCTCCATGTCCTTTGTATAGATCACGACGACCGGCCCCTCGAACTCGATGGCCGTAATATTAACGTCGGAAGGAGCGATCTTCCTAATCTGTTCCCTCGCATCCTCTAGAACTCTCTCTGCGCTCATACAATGCTCCAGCTTTACGTTTCAATACAATATAATAGGAAATTTGGAAGTGGTTTAAACGTGTTTGGCGTAGCCGACCATGAGCTTCATGGCCTTGGCACGCTCCAAGGCTTCCTCGGCGCTAAGCTCCCTGAAGCCTTCCTTATTGATGACCGCGACAGCGTAGCCGTCTCCGCTAGCGGAGTCCCGCCTCATGGCCGCGTTAAGTGCACGGATGGCCAGGTCGATGGCCTCGTCCTCGGTCATGTTAAGCTCATAATGGTCCTCCAATACGCCATAGGCGAAGGTGGAGCCGGAGCCGACGGAAACATATTCGTCCCTTATTGAGCCGCCTGCCGCATCCAATGAATAGACATGCCCGCCGGTGGAATCGAGTCCGCCCATTATCAGACCGACATAGTAATAGCCATAGGCGCCCCCGCCCCCCCTCATGATGTTGGAGAGCAACGTGGACGCCGCCTTTACCGACATCGGGGTGCCCTTCTTGAGCTTGTACAGCTCCACCTCCGCCTTGATGTACCTGGCGAGGATCTGGGCGTCTCCGACCAATCCCGCAACGGTTAGCCCTAGGTTGTCATCGACCTTGAAGAGCTTGCGGACGTCCTTGTGGGCGATAATATTGCCCATGGTGGCCCGGTGTTCGGTTGCTATTATAACGCCATCCTTGAATACGATGCCGATGGTGGTAGTTCCCGTCTTCAATTGATTATCAGTCATTGACCATCAACCCATAAAATCGGTTAAAAGATGGATTTTAATGTTTCTGAACTCTCCAATGAAGACTGGGATATATAAAACTTATCCAAATCAGCAATCTGGACGGTCAAAATATGGTCCGGTTCAAACGCCATAATGGGCTGGCTTCCGATGCTTCTCGCATCTCGGGAAGGACCGCGTTGCAGGCCTTGATCGGCACAGATAGATGGCAGGGAAGAAAGGGATCTGCGGTGAAGGGACAGAGGCGCCCCGACCGTCCCCAACGCAGGACCCGCTCCCCTGGATTCCGATGATGCTCTGACGGGGGATGTTCGAAGAGGTCGTTCGAACTTCGCAATTCCCTCTTAACACCCCTAGGCCAGTCAATCGCAATAGTGAAATTCTAATCCATATGTTTATATCGTGTTAGATTGGTTCAATAAACGGGACAGGTAGCGTGTAAGACCACTCCTGTACACGCACTACATGACACGTGTGCTCCAAACCGGAAATTAGGATGGCTTCGCGTCAGGACTTCCCGTGCCTGCCTGTCTCACTCATTTTTCTCCCGAGCAGAAATGGAGCAGATCCACCGCTGCGTACCCAATCCGCAAAGTGTCCGAGGAAGTAAGAGGCCCCGGCACCTCCCAGGACCCCGGTGATTACCCTAAGGGCGTTGTTCGATTCATACCATCCTGTCAATTGTACGGTCCCGTCGATCATTATAGGCAGCACCATGACCAAGAGGGCGGTAAGGGCGAACCTTGGGGTAAGCGCTAGGACAGCGAGCATCCCGGCGGCAAGGCCTATGAAGATGCCCACATCACGGGCGCAGAAAGGCATCTGGTTGCCGTTGAGGTAGAGAGATCTCTCTGCCATCTGGTGGCAGTTCAGGTCCCCCAGAAGATATATGGCTCGAGGCATAGGGGCCATTCGGTCGGTGGTGGCCGAGTTATCGATCACGCTCGCCCGCCCGCTGAGATCGCTCACGCTTCCCGGCGGTAGGGACAGTGGAGCGGCGACGACCAGGGCAAGCCAAGCCGTGAAGGTCACAAGCA
>JAKIXL010000032.1 GCA_022709105.1 Thermoplasmatota archaeon
GTCCAGACCACGGCCGGCCAAGGCGTCCTCGACCACCTTCCTCGGGGAGAAACTGGAATGACGATGCGCTGCCACGCAGGCGTATGTGCATCGGCCGCAGCCTATACAGGCCCCGGCCCCCGTTCTCTCGATGAGATCATCCATCTCTCCGTCCCCCCGCCGGCCCCAGGTCACGAAGAAGGTCACAGAACTCATCGACCGTGCGGCCGAAAAGATCGCCCTCGGACGCGGATATCCATCTGAGCACGAGCCGTTCGCGTCCGATCCCCAGAAGGTCGAGCAGCTCCCAGGTGTCCCGCACCCTCACCTCCTCCTTCTCATTCCCCGAGGCATAGTGGCAGTCGCCAGGGTGACAGCCTAGGACCATCACCCCATCCGCTCCTCGGTCGAAGCATTCCAGTATGAGGCCCGCATCGATGCGGCTGGAGCACATTACCCGGATGATCCGGACATCAGGCGAGTACTGTCTCCTGGTGACCCCGGCCAGATCAGCGCCGGCATATGCACACCAGTTGCAGCAGAAGGCTATCACCTTTGGCCGCCAACTAGTTTCAGGCATCGTTGCCGTCTAACGCCTAGAGGATTTAAAATGCTCCCCCGAGACATCCCGGACCATCGCAGGTTCGATGCCTTTAGGGCTTCAAGGGGCAAAGGTTAAGTGGCATTGGACCGTCATCGCGGAACGTGAGGATAATCGGCTTCATCAAGACATCCCTGCTCGATTGGGACGGACACGTCACGGCGGTGATCTACCTTCCTGGCTGCAATTTCCGCTGCCCTTTCTGCCATAACCGGGAAGTGGTGCTCTCGTCCGACTCAATGGACGAGGTGCCCCTCGAGGTCATAGAAGAATACTATGTGGCCAACTCTGAGTTCCTCGACGGCATCGTGGTGACCGGCGGAGAGCCCACGGTCCATGCCGACCTCCCCAAGCTGCTCTCGAGGCTGAAGGCCCTGGGTGCCAAGGTGAAGCTGGACACCAACGGGACCAATCCCGACATGCTGCGGGACGTGATCGGTTCCGGACTGGTCGACTACGTGGCCATGGACATCAAGGCCCCGCTGGACGAGAAGTACGACGACCTTGCCGGAGTGCGCGTTCCGATAGATCGGATAAAACGGTCCATCGAGGTCCTGCGCGGGTCCGGCGTCGACCACGAGTTCCGCACCACGGTGGTGCCGATACTGCTGGCCCCAACCGACGTGGAACGCATCGCGGCGTACATCGGGGGCGCAAGCAAATATGCCATACAGCAGTTCCGCCCAGGAGATACGCTGGACGCGAACCTGGCGATGGTGAAGCCATACCCCCGAGGCGCCATACTGGCAATGGCGGAGAACGCCAAAAGGTATGTGCGCAAAGTGGTGGTCCGCGGGGACGTCTAGAAAACCAGTTATCAATAACAATACCGGGCCGAGAAGTTTTATCCACCCTAGTATTATCTTTTTCAAACAATACTAGCTCTTTAGAGGGACCGACCTTGGATCAGACAGTTCGTTTGAAGACATATATCGAAGGCTTCGACCGAGCCCTGGAAGGGGGGATCCCTCAAGGGCACATCGTTCTTATGGCCGGCACTCCGGGGACGATGAAATCATCCCTGACCTATTATGCTCTGTACAATCAGGCCAAAGAGAGCGGGACTACCTGCGTGTATGTTACCCTGGAACAGTCCAGAAACTCCCTTCTTCGTCAGATGGAGAAGATGGGAATGCGCACCGAAGAGGTTAGGCAGAGCCTTCACATCCTGGACCTGGGGATAATAAGGAAGAATCTCAAGAGCAGCGCCTGCTCGGAGTCATGGATGCAGGTGTTCAAAGGGTACCTCAATTCACTTAAGAACGATCTGGGGTTCAGCGTGCTGGCCATAGATTCCCTGGGCGTTCTGGAGACATTATCATCGATGAGCAACCGGAGGACCGACCTGTTCTATCTCTTTGAATGGTTGAGGGACCTCAACGCGACCTCGTTCCTGATCTCTGAGGTATCTCCGGACCGGTTGTTCGACGGTTCATACGACGAGGGCTATCTGGCTGACGGCATCATAACGATGAAGATGCACGTGGTGCGGGAAGTGGAGACCCAGAGGCGCATCCGATGCGTAAAGATGAGGGAGACCAACCACGACCCGTCGTACTTCTCCTTGATATTCTCCGCCGGCAGGTTCCAAGTGACCAAGGCCATCAGTGAGTGAGGGGAGGGAATGCCACGCGTTCTGGAATGCCCGAGATGCGGTGCAGGGATAGGTCATAACGACACCCAGTGCTGGCGCTGCGGCGAGCCTGTGAAAGGAGGCAGCGGAAGCGCAAGGCTCAACGCCCTCTCCATGGGCAAGACGCCCGGTCCGGCCATCCGCGATCTACGTAATTCCAAGAACAAGGAGGTCCCCCGAACACAGCCGATGATACGGCCTATAGTCGAGCCCTACAACGGCCGGGAGAAGGAGCTGGCCGACAGAGAGAGGGAAGTGAGGGAGACCATGGCGGCCCTTGAGGCCGAGGCTAAGGAGCTGGAGGCCGCCGCCGCTGAACTGGAGAAGGAACGGCTCTCTCTCAAGGAGGCCAGAGACCGCGTCATGAGGCGGGAGGAGGAGCTGGACGCAAAGGCGATACTCCTTGAGGACATCCTCACGGTGACGCAGGAGATCAAGGCCGATGGCCCGGCAACACTCTCCGAGGACGATCGGGAGGTGCTTGAGGAGGCCAGAGCCGAGCTGGGCTCGGTGCTGGACGAGGAGAGGGAGCGGATACGCCGGGAGGTGGAGAGGGAGATGGCCGACCAGCTCACCCGCATCCATCAGCTGGAGGTGGAGCTCAGGATCGCCAGGTCCCAGTTGGACGAGGTCCCCGAACCCGAGCCCGCGATCGACATCTCTCGCGTGCTGTCCCAGGTTGTGGCCGAGATGCGTCCTCAGATAGGAGCGGGGACATCCGCGGACATGGCAATGGGATCGATATCCACACACGTGGAACGTCTCGATCAGATACTGGCAGGAGGGGTTCCCGAGGGCAGCGTGGTGTTGGTCAATGGTCCTCCAGGAAGCATGAAGACCTCTCTCACGTTCAACATCCTACACAACTCCGCGGCCAAGAGCGCGATGAAGGGGCTCTTCCTGTCGCTGGAGCAGGACAGCGCCTCCCTGCTGAGGCAGATGGCCCGTCTGGGTATGAACAGGGACGAGTCACTGGACCGCCTCATGGTGGTGGACCTGATCGACCTCCGCAGGAGCATGGAAGGCCAGAGCGGAGACTGGCGCAGGATAATCGCCCGCTACGTGGAGGAAACGGTGAGGGCCAACGGCATCAAGGTGCTGGCGCTGGATTCCCTTGAGTCGTTCGCCGCGATGTCCCAGATAGAGCTGACGAGGGCCGAGGTCCAGGACCTTTTCGATCACTTCCGCTCGCTGGGCCTGACCACCTTCATCATATCCGAGACGCCCATGGCCAGACTGGAAGGCGACCAGAGGATGGAGCTGTACGTGGCCGATGGAGCCCTGGAGCTCTCCCTTAAGGAGACAGGCGATTGTCGAATGCAGCGGTGGCTGAGATGCGTGAAGATGAGAGGGGCGAACATCGATCCTCGCTTCTACTGCATGATGCACGCCGGGGGCTCGTTCATATTCAGCGTGCCGATGAACAGGGTATGCGCTGAGTAGCAATGGCCGCCATTGTATGATCGGACGCAGGCCTTTCCATAGGCGCATGAAAGGCTTCCGCTCTACCCGGACAAAATGAGGGCAGTTCAGCGACGGCAGCATCGGTCCAATCCATCACCACATGAGCGACGCTCGGCCGACCGTGACCCTATGGGACCATCTAGAACGAGGGGCCTCGGAGCGAACGCCCCTTTGCAGGCGGTCAGGTCCCACAACGGCAGCGGTGCTTTCAGCACGGCTTTGGAACGATCGACCGAGGTGCTGGCTGAACCGGTTGGGAGCGAGCGCCTTTTCCATCGTCACTAGTGCGGCAGCGGGCGAACGGACATCGATGAGGATGATGAGCATCGATCCCTTCAACACCTCCTCGCCCCGCTTTCAATGAGGGACTTCCAGCTCGCATAGGTTAAATACAAAAATCATAATTTAGCCAGCGGAGGAACGAGACCTTGCAGATCGAGCGCCTGAGAACATATATCCAGAACTTTGACGAGAACCTACAGGGGGGGATTCCCAAGAACCAGGTCGTTCTGCTCACCGGGACCCCCGGCACAATGAAGTCCTCGGTCGCCTACAGCATCCTCTATTACAATGCTCTGGAGAAGGGCATCAAGTCGGTGTACATGACCCTCGAGCAGTCCAGGGAGAACCTGCTGCAACAGATGAACTCGCTGGGCATGGACGACAAGCGCGCCGAGGACTACATCCAGATACTGGACCTAGGTCTGATCCGCAAGAACCTCACCCAACTCAGCGCCAAAGGCACCTGGCTCCAGGTTTTCAAGATGTACGCCGACAATCTGAAGCAGAGCTTTGGGTACGATATTCTCGTGGTCGACTCCCTTGACGTCCTGGAAATGGCCGCCCAGATGGAGGACAGTCGGCGCTCGGAACTGTTCTATCTCTTTGAGTGGCTGAGAAACCTCAACGTCACTTCGTTCCTCATATCCGAGACCACGCCGGACAACATGTTCGAGAACAGGTTCGATGAAGGTTACCTCGCCGACGGCGTGATCTCCCTTAAGCTTCAAGAGATCGGAGAGACCGATATACAGAGACGCATCAGGTGCATCAAGCTTAGGAGCACCAACCACAAGACCGGTTACTTCTCACTGCTGTTCGCGGAGGGCAAGTTCCGCGCCACCCAGGTCATCACCGAGTGATGGCCGGTACGCCGGGGACTGGAAGCAGGCCCCCTCCTTCCAAGGCGAGCCTGCCGGCGTTCGGCCCCTCCCCCAGCGAGCGATGGGCATGCGCCCATCGCCGATGATTGGACCTTATTCGATCTCCAGCTTCCTGGTGGCCTCGGGTGCCCTCTCCTTCTTGGGCATCTCTATGGTCAGGAGGCCGTTCTCCAGCCTGGCGGTCGCCTTTGTGCTGTCTGCGTCCTCAGGAAGAGGCACTTGGCGGTAAAAGGACAACGATTCCCTCTCCCTGCGTACATAGCCCTCCCTCTTCTCCTCCGTCTCAGCTTCCCGCTCGGCCTCGATGGTGATGCTTTCCTCACTGACGTCGATGGAGACCTCCTCCTTCTTTACGCCTGGGAGCTCAGCCTCTACGATGTACCGCTCGCCCTCGTCCAATATGTCCACCATCGGGATCCGGCCAGTTGGGCCGCCGAACGGCATCGCCTCGCTGAACCCTGCCTTGAGGTCATCGATCAAGCGCTCCATCTCTTTCAACATGGCGCTCGTGCCCCAATATCCCATGGGGACCAGGTATCCTACTCTCTTTCTGATCGACATGCGAATCCTCCTGAAATCTATACAACTTCAGGTTTACAACATATTATGTGTTGTCCTTTCTATAAATAATTTTGGAAAAGGTTTAGGTCGGCCGTCAGAAGTAGTACCAGATGCTGGCATATTCCGAGATGTCCTCTGACCTCTCATGCAGGCGCTCCAGGTAGCTCAGGATGGGAACGTCGCGGTAAACGTAGGTCGGAGCCGAAACGATGTTCTTTTCCCATGGATGGAACTCGTATATCCTCTCGCCCTGGGGAGAGATCATGATCAGATCATGGTTCTGCCAGTTGGTCAGGTTGTTCTTGCCCAGAGCGGGGATGTTGAACACCGGGACGTCCGTGCGCGCGAGCCCGGGTACCATTCTGGCCTCCTCCTTGCGCTCTTGCAGGATACGAGCGATGGGCACCCGGTACCACGTGGTCTCCTCCTTCCCCTTGGTATTGAATGTATAGTAGGGATCCACCCCGATCTGCTTGAGCAGGAGGCGCAGTGCGACCGTTTCGAACCTTCGGCTGTTCTCTATGGTGAATACCTGTTGATTGTATGCAGAGAGACCGTTCCTGCGAACGCGGCGTATGGACTCCATCGCCTCTGGCGTGACCTCATAGGGATGCTCGAAGTGAGTGACCAGGCAGACCTCTCGTCTTATGGGGTCGTTGAACTCGCCCAGCATATTGACGAGGTGGTCGGTGAACCGCATCGGGAGGACCACCGGCAGGCGGGTCCCGAACCTTACTCGCTTGATATGCTCAATGCCGGCGACGCGATCGAGCAGCCGCTCAAGCCGCTCATCGGAGAGCAGGAGCGGGTCGCCGCCGGTGATCAGCATCTCGGAGACCATCGGATGCTCCTCGAACCACTCGATGGCCTCCTTCATCTTGGTCTCCGTGGCCAAAGCTTCCGGGCTGAGCACCTCGTCTATCTCCCAGTTCCTCTGGCAGTAGACGCAGATCTGGGCGCAGCTGTTGTACGGCTTCAGGATGGCGATCATGGGGTAGCGCCGGGTCACCAGGTCGATGGGCGAGGTGTCGCCCTCCCGCATGAAGTCCAGCGATCCCCTGCCCCTGCTGTCGAGGATCCCTTGGACGTAGCTCAGCGGAGGAATGACCTGGGCCCTGACCGCATGGTCATGCTGCCGGTGGGGCTCGTAGTCTATCAATGACAGGTAGTACGGTGTGATGCCGAACGGTACATGGTTCTTCACTGCCAGATCGATGGCCTCTCTTTCCTCGGCAGTAAGCTCTATAAGTCCCTCGAGATCACTGGCCTTCTTCCGTACATGCCGGAGCTGCCACCGATGGTCGTTCCAGTCCTCCTCGCTTGCTCCCAGCTCGTTCATGATGCGCCTTCGGTTCGCCTCCCTGCGCTCGATCACCTCGGGGTCAAGTCCAGTGGGGTAGGAGTCGATCTTCTCGTAGCACCTAGCGGACAGCACGTCCAAGAAATCGGAGCGGACCCTGGCGGCCTCACGCCCGAAGCTGCTGGTGAAATCGGGCGATCCCTCAGTGGCCATTCCCGACGAGCCGACCGCTCCCTTGACGATATGGTAGAAATCGACGAACAGCGCCCGGTCCTCGGCCCTAAGCTCCGGGCCGTGGACGATGCGGACCATCTCCGCCAGTGTGCTGCACCCGGCCGCCTTCTCGTTCCTCGCCGATATAAGGTTACGGAGCGCCAGGATGCAGAACAGCGCGCTCACCCGTTCCAAGGCATCCACGTCGCAGGATGGGGAATGATAGGAGAGTTCCAGGTGGTGAAGATGGTCGAAGGTCCTTGCCCTGATGTCCTCCAGGTCATCGTTCGATGAAAGAAGGTCGAATAGCGTTGGGTCATATCGCCTCAGGTGCTCCACTTGGATCGATCCTAGGATCGACGCTCCATCGATGCCCGCATTCATGTTCTCACCCGTTCCCCGATGCTTCTCATCCATCGCTAGTCGCTCATTTCGCATGTCATCCCTTCTGACCCTGTGAGCCGCAATCTGAAAAGAATGGCCTCTCAGGTCCATCTTTAGATACCGCTCATCATATTTCCCATTTTCACCAGTAAGCATGGGTTCTTGCTATGGAAAGATGAGATGACCTAGACGATCTGCCAGCCCCAGGCCGTTCTGCCCGCTGAGCGCTATGGAGATGGTGCGGCTGTACAAAAATTCATATATGGTCATCGGGTTGAGCGCTACGGGCTCATGGTCTAGCGGTTATGACGTCTCCCTCACACGGAGGAGACCGCCGGTTCGAATCCGGCTGAGCCCACTCATCCTTCTATCCAGATTATTATTTGAAAATTCTGGCCCTGTTGCAGAACCCTAACGACCAAAGCCACTGGAATACAGTAGGTCGGATCAGGTCGAACGGAGCGCGCTTGACCCGGACCTCGTTTTTCCTATAGTCCTTCGTTCAGCATTTGATCGGTACTCGAGAAGCGCGGAGATCACGCTGAACGCCGTTTCGGCGCGCGCTCGCTTGGCGTACAGGCCAAGCAGGGAGTGGCCTCGTACCTCGGAACCCGGATCTATTACGAGATAGAGAGCATGGGCGCGCGCCTGAACATCAGCCTGGACCCGGACCGGATGTACGAGAAAGGAGAGTCGATCTGCATCAGGTCGCCCCTTCAAAGATTTGGGCGGTCAGACGCGACGGCAAAACAGCCTGCGGCGACAGGGCGATATTGCAAGGCCTATTGCCGTACAGTGCCACGGCCGCCTAGGCCATCGAACGGAAGGCCGCCTGTGGAGCGGCCTGCGGAGGGGCAGGGACGCTGGGCTTGTAGCGAACGTCAGGGCCGTGAGGGCGGGCATGAGGGTCATGGGCATTGTGAGGGACCGGTCGGCGTTCGCGCCACGAAGCCTCATGAGCGGCCTCGCAATCTATTTCCGTCCTCCCGTCATCCAAGGTCTCCGATGCGGAGGCAATATGGCCGTTCCCGGCCCTGATAGGATCATAGGCCTGGGGGTCGACACCGGAGGCACCTTCACCGACGCGGCGGTCGTGGACATGACCTCGCGAAAGGTCATGGCCCGTTGCAAGTTCCCCACTAGCCATGATGATCTGATGAGGGCCCTCCACCTGTCCATCGACGAGACCATCGAACTCAGCGAGGTCCCCGCTTCCAGGATAGACATCGTCTCCGTCTCCACCACCTTGGCCACCAATGCCATCCTCGAGGGCAAGGGGGGCGATGTAGGCCTCATCGGCATCGGGTGGAGACCCCAGGAGGGGTGGGCGCTGGGGGCCAGGAACCAGGCGTTCATCCGCGGAGGCCACGATCCCAACGGGAGGCCGGTGGACGCCCTGGACCTGAACGAGGTCAAGGCGGCGATAGACGCGGTCGGAGAGGGGGCCGATGCGCTGGCCATATCCGGCCTGTTCAGCGTGAACAACCCCAGCCATGAGAACGAGATCAAACGGATGGCCA
Organism: Thermoplasmatota archaeon; assembly: GCA_022709105.1. Classification (GTDB taxonomy): domain Archaea; phylum Thermoplasmatota; class Thermoplasmata; order Methanomassiliicoccales; family Methanomassiliicoccaceae; genus UBA6. Next base: position 8,819 of record JAKIXL010000032.1, read on the forward strand.
TGGAGCGCACCGGCCTTCCGGCGGTCGTCGGGCACGATCTCACAGGGGAGCTGGGCATCTACGAGCGCACCGTGACCGCGGTCCTCAACGCCAGGCTCATCCCATCGATAGTGGAGTTCCTGGACGGTACGGTCGGCTCCCTCCGGGCGCGGGGCGTGGAATGCCCGGTGATGGTGGCCAAGGGGGACGGGAGCCTGATGAGCGTGGAGGCGGCCAGGGAGCGGCCGATCGAGACCATCCTCTCCGGCCCGGCGGCCAGCGCGGTGGGCGGGATGTTCCTCTCCGGAGAGAGGGACTGCATCGTGATCGATATGGGCGGTACGTCCACCGACATCGCCCTGCTGCACAACGGCCGGTCCGGCGTGTCCGAGGAGGGCACGACCATCGGAGGGTGGCGAACCAGGGTGCAGACGACGGACATGCGGACCTGCGCCATGGGCGGCGATTCCGAGATCTACTCGGAAAAGCACGAGGTCCGCATCGGCCCGGAGAGAGCCGTCCCTCTGTGCATGGCCTCATTGGAGCATCCCGGCCTCATCGACCGATTAAGGTCCTCTGGCAATTACCGCTTCTATAGGGTGAGCAGAGAAGCCATCAATGGTTTGTCCTCCGGAGAGAGGGCCATCCATGAGCGCCTGCGCTCTCTTGGGCCGCAGACGCTGGATGAGCTGCGGGTCGGTCTGCCCGAGGTGCTGTTCGTTGACGATCATCTGCACTCCCTTATCAGGCGAGGCCTGGTGGTGAGGCTGGGCTTCACGCCGACCGACCTGCTGCACGTCCTTGGGAGATATGTCAAGGGAGATGCCGCTGCCTCGGAGGCCGCCCTAGGCATGATCGCCGCCTCCCTGGCCAAGAGCAAGGAGGTCATGGCCGACGAGCTCTTGGGCCGGATAGTGTCCAACATCTCAGAGGAGGTTCTGAAGATGGCCTTGTTCGGGAACGCTAGGGTGGACGTTGATGACAGCGGCTACAGGAGGCTCATGGACCTGTTGACCGGAGCAAGGAAGGCTCAGGTCGTGGACCCCAGACCGGTCCTCGACCGGCCGATCATCGGTGTGGGGGCACCTGCGGGAGCGTTCATACCCCTGGTCGGCGCAAGGCTCGGGGCCAGGACGGTCCTGCCTGCCGATCATGACGTAGGCAACGCGGTGGGAGCGGTCACGGGCAAGATATGCGAGTTCGCCAAGGTAACGGTCGTTCCGATGAACGACCGATTTCACACCTACTCTCCGCTGGGCGTCCCCATATCCCATCCCACCATGGACGCCGCGCTCGATAGCGCCAAGCGCATCGTCTCGGAGATCATAACCCGCAAGGCCAAGGCCTCGGGGGCCAACGGAAACATCGAGATCAGCATCGAGATGGATGAGGTCAAGGCGATCGTCGGCCATCCAGTGGCGCAAGAGGTCATCTCCCACATCGATGTCCGTGGCTTTGGCATCGCAGAGCCGGACCTTGCGCGCAGGCCATGAGGGAGCGGTCGGACGCTTCCGCTCGATGCAACTCCCCTGCCCTCCCGGCACGCGCCCTCAGGCTACCAGCAGCTCGGCCTGTCTCAGCTCCTCGGCGAGCTTTTCGACCGCGACCCCAACGTCCTCAGGTCTCCTCGCGCCGGTGCACACCAGTCTCCCGGACCCGAACAGCAGGATGACGACCTTGGGATCGTCCATGCGGTAGACCAGGCCGGGGAACACCTCCGGCTCGTACTCCACCCGCTCCAGGCCCAAGGTGATGACCACCGATGCCAGGTTGATCGGGCTCTCCAGGTTGGAGGAGGCCACTATGTTCTGCACCTCCACAGTCGGCGATCTCTCGACCTTGACCCCTGCCGCCCGCACGCTCTCGGTGACCTTGTCGACCGCGATCTGCACATGCTTCAGCGTCTTCGCGCCGGTGCACACCAGCTTGCCGCTGCGGAACAGGAGGGTGGCGGTCTTGGGGTTCTTCAGCCGGAATACCAGCCCGGGGAACGATTCAGGATTGTACTCCGATCCAGGCATGGACTGGACCAGCTTGCTGAGGTCAAGCTCGCATCCGAGGCTCGCGGACGCCACTATGTTCTGTATCTCGTAGTTGGTAATATCTATGCCCCGAGGCGGGTAGGTACTTCCCTATATAAGCCGGAAGTGCCTGCCTTCATCCCGATCGTCGGACGTTCGGCCCTTTTCATCCACATAGTTCGAGTTTTTTACCTGCGCCCGCAGGTTGCAGGTCGCGCCCGACCCGTGGTGGAGGAGCTGTCACGCACCCATGGTTCGGCCTTATGGCCGAGCACGGAGAAAGCCATCGGAAGAAGGACAAGACCATGGGGCTAAACATCGGCCTCAAGTACTGTGGCTGCGAGGTCATCGCTCCCCTTATGATCAAGCTCGCCAGGAAGCACGTGCTGCCCGTCGGACGCCCTGGACGGCCGGTAGCATGATGGTGATAGGGAACTTCCGGTGCATCGAAGGAGGGCTTCTCGCACTGTCCGCCCCCGCTTCACCTTTCCATCAAAGCCCTTCAGCTCCACGTTCTTGTCCTTTCTAAAGGAGGAAGCCTTTAGCAATAATTGGGCGAGCGTCATCCATCGGTCGACCCCTTGGCCCTGGCCTCTCTTAGGACTGTTCCGAACGAGCACCGATGCCATTACGGCACATGGATGTTGCATGTGCCATGGATTTCAGTGCTCGGGCCTCCTACGAGCCGCCGGAGGAGAACGGGCCTCTGGAGGCGCTCAAAGACCGCTTCCAGTTCCACTATCACATCGGCCGTGCGCAGGACAGGGCCAGCATCGTGGAAAAGGCCACAGGCCCCATCTTGCCATATACTTTGGTGGTGCGGGCACCTGGACAAGAAGACCGGATCATAAAAATGTTAGATAGATGACGAAGCCCGCTGCCGCTGCGGCGATCTCTATGGCAATACAAAGGATGGTGATGACAAGCTTGCTCATGGCCCTCCCGCCGAACCTTCTCTCAGAGGGCCGGCTATCTAATCCTTACCAACGTTCCTGCGTCTCCGGGAGAACCATGTTGATATATCCGGGCGTGCTTTTCCCTTATAGGTTGGAACAAATGAGCTGCCGTGGCGTCGCCCATCTCTCATCGGTGCGGTCCTTCAGCTCCAGCTTTGTTTTTTGACGGCCTGCGCGTGAGCACGCGGCAGGCCTGATCGTTCCATCCTTCGAACACGAGGTGAAATGGCATGAGCTATACTGGAAAGGCAGTGCGCATGGAGAGGATAATCAATAGGGAGACCGGCAGGACGGTCATCGTCCCCATGGACCACGGAATGAGCCTGGGGCCTATCAAGGGCCTGGTGAACATGACGGAGACCGTGGACAGGATCGCCGAGGGAGGCGCCAACGCCGT
>JAKIXL010000033.1:0-319 GCA_022709105.1 Thermoplasmatota archaeon
ACATGGCAGACAAAATGACTCACCAGGAGAGAGTAGTTGCATCTCTGAAAGATGAGCCGGTGGACCGGCTTACCACCTATCCCATCGCCTGTGGTGTCAGCCGCCGAACGGTCGGAGACGGCACGATGCTATATAGGGATTGGGCTACAGACCCCAAGAAGTTCGCTGCCGGGTTTATCCAGGGACAGAAGACTTTCGACCTGGACTTCACCATAGGCCTGATGGACCTTTCGGTCATCGCTGGCGACTTTGGAGCACACGTCCGCATGGATGAACAAAACACTCCTTTCGTGGATGTTCCCGTGATAAAAAGCACGGA
>JAKIXL010000033.1:329-12161 GCA_022709105.1 Thermoplasmatota archaeon
CTCCAGATGCCCGACCCATCAAAAGGCCGATCGGGTGTCATCGTGGAAGGCACGAGGTTGTTCTCGGAGGCTCTGAAGACCGAGACCATCACATCGGGATTTCTGGAGGGTCCGCTGCTGTCCCTAACCCAGTGTGCAGGGGCAGAGAAGGTCCTAATGGACTTGTATAACAACCCCTCCGCTGTCCACAAGGCACTGGCAGTCTTTACTGAGTACCTCAGAGAAATGGTGAAGAGAATGGGTACGGCAAAGCCCAACGCCTGCATGTGGGACTACCTATGGGGTTCATACTCCTGCCTGGGTGACAAGGAATATCATGAGTTCGAGGGTCAGCACAAATATGCTGGAGGTCTCAACGAATTGGTCCGCAAGGAGGGTATGGCCCTAGCGATACACAATTGCGCCGACCTGCCACATATGGACTCCCAGGTCAAGGAGATGAAGCCGGATGTGTACACCATGGCCTATTATCCGCTTATCCCCGGCTCTCCATCGGCCAAGGTTTGCATAGAGAAGGGATATGCGGACAACTGCGTCCTGTGTGGAACGATCGACCCCCAGGGATATGTGCGCTGGAGCAAGGAGAAGATGGAAAAGGTCACCATGGACCTGTGCCACGAGGTCTCAACAGCACTATGCGCTCGAGGGTTGAAGTCCAAGTACTGCATCGCTTCGAACTGCGAAGTACCCCCTGGCGTTAGCACCAAGCTTGAGAACATCAAGGCGCAGGTGGATGCGGTCAAAAAGTATGGCCAGGTCGTCTGCAAGTAAGCGGAACGCCGGTCATAGAACGCTTTGGAGCATGAGGAGGGAGCAACCCTCCTCCTGTTCCCATTTTTTATTTTATACAACTTGCGATGATAAGGAACGAACGTAAAACCATGAAAGTTCAGCAGGGAGTCACATGAGCAATATCGATCCAAGTTATTTGAGGGCAATGAGGGAGCACGGTTTCTCTGAGCAGACGGTGAGCGCGATCAAGAAGTTCAAGTGCCCTCAATGCTCATTCGAGTTCTCGTTGACATATGGTCGAACCTTTGCGTGCAGAGGCTGTCCTGAAGCTGTCAGGTCATGCCCAAAGGCCAGGTGCCCAAAATGTGACCACGAGTTCCTGATCCGGACGGTCGACCATGTTGGCAACAAGTATGATGAGCGCAACCTGTCGACGCACATGTCCAACGTAATTGATGATTATATAAGGGAGCAAGGCTGGAAAAAAAGCCGTTAAGGTCAGATCATGATGTGGCTTGGTGCGGTATCAATAATCACCGACAATCGACATATGATGAGGGTCAAAGCGACAACAACGAGATATGGCACGCCCTCGATATGAACATTGGAAAAAGAGTTCCGTTCTCTACGGAGGGATGGTTGATCAATGAACACGAAGGACATGTTCTTGGCAGCGTTGGACGGGGAACCGATAGAGCGGCCTCAAGTGATGTACCAACATCTTGGCGGAGCACAACACCTCATCGAGCGAACTGGGCTGAGCTTGAGAGAGGCGTTCTGCGATCCACATAAGTTCGCGCGTCTATCCCTAGCCTCCCATAAGGTGTTCGGTTACGATAACGTAATGGCCGGCTGGGGCGACCTGTTGATGGAGGCCAACGCATTCGGTGCGGTCCTGCACTTCTCAAGCGATGTTCGCTATCCTAAAGAAACACCGATACATCTCGAGGAAGTTGAACTTCTTGAGCCTATCGATCCCTTATCGCACCCACAATGGTCGGTGCCCCTGAAAGCAGCTACCATGATGAACGTTGCCATTGGGAAGGAGGTCCCTGTGCTCGGAGGCATGAGTTCACCGTTCATAATCGCCGGGAGCGTGATAGGTTATGAAAACCTCCTCATCGCTCAGATGGTCGAACCAGACCTTGCGCACAAGCTCCTTCGAACAATAACCGATTCGCAAAAAATGCAAGTGAAACATCTTGCAGCGGTCTCTGGGGTCGATGTGATATTCATCAGCGACGCGCTAGCGGATGCTGACCAGAACATGCTGGGGCTTTGCCGGGAATTCGACCTAGACCATACCGGTGTTGTGATCAAGACCATCCACGGCGAAGGGATGAAGGTGATCGTACACAACTGCTCTGAATCGCCGTACATCCTGGAAGAGATAGAAGCGTATCGCCCGGAAGCAATGCATATTCCAGTGAATTGGAGCGGGTACGATGAGGCCAGGGGGCGTCTTGGCGGAACCCGCATCGTTGCTGGCATAGATCATCGCGCACTGATCTATAGCGGAACTCCGGAGCAGATAAGGGCCGAGGTCTCAAGGGCACGTTCCTTGCACAACGAGGACCACGCATCGATCTTGGCGCCTGCATGTGAGCTTCCGTTCGATACTCCTTTGGACAATATTCTGGCTCTGCGCGACGCGACATACATGGCTCTCTGAACGCCGCACACTTCCTATCATTATTGACGTTATCGGCCTTGGTGGATGCCACTGCCAATTTTCCCCGTTCACGAACCCGCATATCGGCCGTAGTCGATAAGATGCGTTAAGGCAGCCCTGTCGGCCATGCGACGGCAGTCTAATCAGGCGCTTACGAACACGGGCTTGTAGTTAAGGCGTCCATTGGCCCGTGAAGTCAGATAATAAGCCTTCAGAGAACAAGAGCGCCTCAAGATAGGTCGATGTTATTTGCTTCCCTCTTGACGTTCATTGCCGTTCGACCGTCCACTGTCCGGAATCGGTCACCCATTTCCGTGCCAAGGATTAATATTGAAATCCTCATCCATCGACCGGACAGGACCAGGTCATTCCCATCAAGTCCTTGTCAGGAAGGTGGAACATGGACAAGGCGCGCATCCTCGCCGGGCTCGAGCACGCAGTAGTTTCAGGCAAGAAGGAGGATGCCATACGCCATGCCAATAACGCCATACGCCACGGTCTGAGTGCAATGGAGGCCATAGACAGCGGACTCATAAAAGGCATGAACATCATCGGGGACCGTTACTCCCGCCACAAGATTTTTTTGCCCCAGGTGCTTCTCGCCGCTGATGCGATGTATGCGGCGCTTAACCTCCTGCTCCCCCATCTGTCCGTGGAAGCAGCATCGGAACGGGCGGTCATCGTCATCGGCGTCGTTGAGGGTGACGTCCACGACATTGGAAAGAACATCGTGCGGGCCATGATGGTGGCCGCCGGCTATGACGTTCGCGACCTAGGTAAGGACCAGCCCGAGGATACATTTGTCCGTGAGGCCAAGCTATCGAAGGCGTCAATCGTCGCCATGAGCACTCTGATGACTCCGACCATGGATTCAATGAAGACGACGGTGGATGCGCTCGTGGAGGACGGCGTTAGGTCCAATACCTTGATAATGATAGGTGGACCTCCAACATCAAAGGAGTTCGCCGATGAGATCGGCGCGGACCTTCATGCCGTGAGCGCTCAGGAGGCTGTTGCATTGGTCAGGGCGTCGCTCAACCGCAAGAGGAGATGACGTTTTTTCAAATATCTTAAACGATGCGCTCTTTTTCGGCAACCTTAAAGCAGGACTAGTTTCATGAAACCGGTCGCGGATGCTCAATAGGAGGCATATTACGAGGGCATGTCAATGCGCCATCATGTGGAAGGGCCTTGTTCGTGTGAGACCGTAAGCTCGGGAGAAAAAACTTCCTCTGCGGGCGAGAGGGTCGCCAAGGTGATCGCTAGGGCTGGCGTCTGCTCGCGCCGAGACGCTGAGAGGATGATCGCGGATGGCCGCGTCACCGTTAACGGATCGGTGTTGACATCGCCGGTACTGAACGTAATGTACGGGGACGTCATAACGATCGACGGGAGGCCTTTACAGAGGGCTGAAAGAACTCGATTATGGCGATATCATAAACCGACTGGTACGATAACTGCGATGAGGGACCCTGGGGGGCGCCCGACCGTTTTTGATAGATTACCTTCCGGGATGCCGCGCGTAATGAGCGTCGGGCGCCTCGATTTCAACACCGAAGGGCTTCTGCTCCTCACCAACGATGGGGAACTGGAGCGATACCTTGAGCTGCCACAGAATGCCTGGTTAAGGCGCTACAAGGTGCGCGTCAGGGGGACCGTGGACCGCAAAAAACTAGAACCGCTCAAGGGAGGCGTGACCATTGCGGGCATCAGGTATGGACCCATAAATATTGAAATAGAGAGGGATGGAAAAGGGAACGACCATTGGTTGATCGTCTCTATCAGGGAGGGCAAGAACCGTGAGGTACGCAACATCATGGCCTTCCTCGGGCTGAAGGTGATGCGCCTTATCCGGGTGGAGTATGGTCCGTTCGTTCTAGGCGATCTGCCGCCCGGAGGCATCGAGGAAGTATCACAAGGCCTCCTTCATTCTTGCCTGAGGGGTTTCTTCGGCGAAAGAGGCCCGTAATGAAAGAAGCCCAACATCTGGCCAAGATCACGGGCAAATGATGCCAGGCATCATTGTTCATGCCCACATGATCTCCATGTTCAAATTCTCTATTGATAATGGGTCCTTCCTTCCAGAATGTCGATTTCTCAAACTATCTTTATACTGTGTAGGCCATATCACGAGAAAGTGGTGCCATGAAGATCGCACAGATCGCAGGCTTTTTGGGCAGCGGCAAGACCACGCTGCTTATCGAGGTCGCCAAAGAACTGGTGACCAGGGGGAAGCGCATCGCAATCGTGGTCAACGATGTAGGCGAGATCAATGTCGATTTCAAGATCGTAGATTCCTATGGTCTCAAAGCCAGGGAAATGTCCGGCGGATGCATATGCTGCGAGATCGCCGGCAATTTCGCCAATACTCTAGCGCTGCTCTATACGAGCTTTAATCCAGATATCGTCATCGTTGAACCATCAGGCGTTGCTATACCATGGGGTCTGAAGCGAGCGGCCGAGTATTCCGAGGCCGAGGTGCCAGTGACGATCGATCACGCGCCTGTTCTGACACTGGTAGACTCGACACGGATCGATGCATTACTGGGCACTGTGCGCAGGCTCGTGGTAACTCAGATACGGGAGGCGGATGTCTGCCTAATCAACAAGGTCGACGCCTCGGACGAGGGGCGCATCAAACGCTCGGAGGATCTGGTCAAGGAGATCAATCCTAAGTGTGAGATCATGAGGATCTCCACCCATAAAGGAATGGGAGTGAAGGAGGTGGCCCAAATAATTGCGGAAAGGTCATCATCGAGGTACGATGAAGCGGTGGAGCGCGAACTCCTACGGCAGCAGTACGGGAGCGGTTGAGCATGGGAGATATCGACGAGGACATACACATCGAGATGCATCGAGAGGCAGATGAACTAGGCAAGTTCGCCACCCACATGATGATCCACGCTCCAAAAACCATGACCCGTGACGAGGCGGCCGCCGCTTTGGGGGAGCTCCTCTCAGTGATCACAAAGCGATGCATGGACCACGGCGCTGATCTGGTCGGCCATGTCAAGGCTTTCCTGAAGGCCTCGAACGGCGCGATGTCCGCTAGCCTCATCGATCTGGGCAAAGGGCCGAACATAACGCACGACTTTGGTCATGAGGCGACCTTCCAGGATGCTGAACTTACCTTGCACGTAATCGTACACGGCATCTGGGACCCAGAAGTAAGGGAACAAAGCCTTGAGGCAATCGAGACGGTCTTCAAAAAGCATGGACTGAATTATGAAATAATCAAAGACTACTATGAAACAGAGAAGGGCATGGCCCACCATGGAGGATGAGCGTTAGGCAAGATGAGCAGGCTCCTCGTATTGGTCAGCAAATGCTCGTTTCTAATCAGAGATATTAGCTGTAACGAGATGATCTGAGCGCCGATCTCTTTAATGAGCTCGACGGGCAGATCGACCAGGGAACACAAGAGGGTCATACGGGGCGGCCCGCTGACAGCGGGCCATTACGGCCTATCGATCTTTCTGCCCGTCCCTCATCTTCTCTTCTCGAAAAAGCTCTTGAGAATGTTCCGCTCCCCCCGTTTGATGGTCTCGGCCACCGTTGAGGTGGACATCCCTGACATCAGAGCCAGTTCTTCCAGGGTTACCTTACGAGGAAAATCAAAGAAACCCCTCTCCAGCGCGAGTCTCAGAACCTTCTCCTGCTTCCGGGTGACCACCGGACGATCGACCGCTCGTGCAATGCGATTGATCTCGATATCTGCTCCGCGGGACGATATGGTCTTGATCAGATTGGGCAGTGAACCCTCGCTCCCCGATAGCACCTTGAAATACACCTTGTTGTCCCCACTAGACCAGGCTGATTCAAGGAAGCAGCCACAATCCACGATGGCCCATATTATCCAGAGCTCACGCACTGCCACCGAGCCGACCACTCGCCCCTCGGAAGATTCCATGACCTCCAGGCTTACGATCTCCGGCCTTGCCCGTACGTCGCTCATAGCACTCTCAATATCGGCCTCCAGTCCATTGATCTCGAACAGGGCCTGCCCTCCTTTCTTCCTCCAGGGGATACACTCCGTAATGGTCACTGTGCAGGATCTCTCGGCGGCGAAATCCGAGATCCAAAAACACAGCCCTCGGATGGAGAACTCGGCTTCCATCATGTGGACAGGTCCGGTTCAAGCCAATATTGCCGCCAATATTGGTCTACGTTCGATTGTCGTTTTTTAGACATAATTATTCGGGGCCAACATAATCCCTTTTTAGTTATTCCAGTGTAGCTGTAAGGAAGACATATCATGACACTAGGACTTGGTGTTGATACCGGTGGAACGTTCACCGATGCCGCGATCGTAGATCTGGACACAAAAAAAGTGCTGGTCAAGGCCAAGGCCCGCACCACCTATCACGACCTCTCCATAGGCATCATCGGCGCTATCGACGCGGCGGTGAAGGGCAACGGGGTCAACCCAGGGGATATCAAATTGGTCGGTCTCTCCACCACTCTGGCCACCAATGCTATTCTGCAGGGAAGGGGAGGGGACGTCGGCCTTATAGGGATAGGGTGGACCCCCCAGGCGGACTGGTCCTTTGAGGCCAAACGCTCCGCATTCATCAGAGGCGGCTACGATTCCATGGGCAAGATGATCGAACCTCTCGACGAGAAGGGCCTGGAGGAGGCCGTTGACGACATCTGCCGCGAGATGGACGCCGTTGTCATATCTGGAATGTTCAGTGTGGCCAATCCCATCCAGGAGGCCTCGGCCAAAGGTCTGGTTCAATCCAAGTATAACTTGCCCGTGGTCATGGGGCACGACCTGACAGCGGAGCTTGGCATCTACGAGCGCACGGTGACCGCCGTCCTCAATGCTAAACTGTTGCCTGTGATCAACGATTTCCTGGACTCTATGGAGCGCTCCCTCATATCCAGGGGCATCGATGCATCTATATATGTGTTCAAGGGAGATGGCGGCCTGATGAGCCTGCCGGTGGCTAAAGAGCGTCCGGTCGATACCGTGCTCTCCGGCCCGGCGGCAAGTCTAATGGGCGGCCGTGCCATCTCCGGTCTAGACAGCTGCCTTGTGGTCGATGTAGGGGGAACGTCGACGGACATCGCATATCTCCAGGATGGGTTCCCCAGGCTGAACATGGAAGGGTCCATGGTCGGAAAGTGGAGGACCAGGGTCCGTGCTATTGATATCTGGACAGCTGGATTGGGCGGTGATTCCAGCGTAAGCATGGACGATAAGGGCAACCTCAGGCTCGGCCCGGACCGGGTGCTGCCCCTGGCAATAGCAACAAAGGAACGTCCTGGTATCAAGGAGCGGATGATGTCGGAGAACACTCTCACCTTCTTTATGCCGGTGAGGAAGGAGACCGCCGCCCTGTCAGAGAAGGAGAAGAGCGTTCTACGGTTCGTTTGGGAGCGCGGCGACTGTACGCTCTTCGAGGCGATCAACAACGTCCACGACGTGGTCTTCGTCGAAGACCAATTGAAATCATTGCGCAATAGAGGGTACATACTTCAGACAGGGCTCACACCTACTGACATCATGCATGTCAAGGGCATGTTCCCCGGGGGGAACAAGGAAGCGTCGGAGATCGCCCTCAGGGTCTTCGCTGGAAAATACGGTGACGAGCCTGGCAAGCTGTCCGATATGATCATGGAGCTATCGATCACTCGTATCGCTGAGGAGATCGTCAAAAAAGGGCTGATCGATGCGGGCGGCGACATTCCGGATTCCAGTGGCTTCGACCTCCTGCTGCGCTCGACCGCCGGATCGGGAATTCTGAAGGACCTAAAGGTCGTAGCGACGCCCAAAGTGCCCATCGTCGGCGTTGGCGCTCCTGTAGATGTCATGGTGAAGCCGTTGGAGGCCCGGCTGGGATGTCCGGTCATCATACCTCCTAACCATGATGTGGGCAACGCTGTAGGCGCAGTGCTGAGCCAGGTGACGGAGACCGCGACCGTTCGCATCTTTCCCAAGGAGTTCAAGTACGTAGTGTTCGGACCAGGATCATCTCCCATGGAATATTCCACCTACGACTCCGCGCTCGCGGCCGGAAAATCCTATGCCGAGTACTTTGTCAAGGAGCGGATAAAGAGGACCGGGGCTGTCGATGTATCGGTCAAGCTTGACGTGGACGAGCATCGCTTCTGTGATGGATATGGACAAGAGATGAAGTTCACCAACTGGGTGGACCTGACCGCCACGGCGACGGGGAGGCCCAAGATCAAACTATAGGGCGAAGTGCCGGCCTTTGGCCGGTACGTTAGTCCAAGAACTTAAGCCGATAGAGGAGAGGACCAGACGGACGTGGGAACAATGAAAGCTTCAAGCAACGAAGGCGAGATCAACCTGGGATTGGGGATCGATACCGGCGGCACCTATACAGACGCCGCTATCCTGAACATGGCGAGCGGTGCGGTATTGACCAAGGCAAAGTCCCTGACCACTCGTGAGAACCTTACTATCGGGATCGGCAAGGCCATCTCCGCTCTGGACAAGTCCCTCTTCGATAGGGTGCGCCTATTGGCAGTGTCCTCGACCCTCGCTACCAACTCGGTGGTGGAAGGCAAGGGCTGCCGGGTCGGGCTTATCGTCATAGGACATGAAGCTGTTCCCAATATACCAGTGGACGAGATCGTCCAGCTGAGAGGGGGCCATAACTTAGAAGGGGTCAGGAAGAACGAGCTGGACCTGGATGGCGCTAGGGAGTTCGTGTGTTCTGTGAAGGACAAGGTTGATGCCTTCGCCATATCTAGCTATCTGAGCGTCAGGAACCCGGAGCATGAGATCGCAGTCAGGGAGCTTGTGAAGTCGCTAGCTCCCTACCCGGTCGTGTGCGGTCACGAACTCTCATCGGCCCTAGGTTTCCATGAGCGGACGATCACCGCTGTGCTAAACGCTCGCCTGATACCCATAATAACAGATCTAATAGCTTCGATCAAGAACGTCCGAGACCGTCTTGGCATAAAAGCTCCTTTGATGATTGTCAAAGGGGACGGTTCCCTCATGGACGAATCTGTGGCCAAGGAACGTCCGGTCGAGACAATCCTTTCAGGGCCGGCAGCCTCGATCATCGGCGCGAAGGCGCTGACCAGCCTTGATGATGCTATTATCGTCGACGTTGGAGGCACGACCACCGACATAGGCATCCTGAGGGGCGGCCTTGACGCTGAAGGAGCAATGCTGGGCGGATGGCGCACAAGGGTGAGGGCAGTGGATATCTTCACTTCCGGCATCGGAGGCGACTCTCGAGTGGTGGTCGCCAGCGGGAAGATACAGATCAGCGCCCTTAGGGTAATGCCGCTATGCATTGCATCCTCCAGCTTCCCTAGTCTTAGGCCCAAGTTGCAAGCGCTCATCGGAAGCAAGGGTCGATGGACTCCCTCTTACATGGACCTTGACACCGTCCCTCAGGTTACTGAGTTCTTCACCTTCTCCAGGGAGGCCAACGGCCACGACCTCGGGGAAGAACAAAGGAGGGTTCTTGACCTCTTAAAGGAGGAGCCCATGTCGCTGTACGAGCTGGCGGAGGCCCTGAACGTGCACCCGCTCTCACTTAACCTAAGGAAGATGGAGGGTCTAGGCATCATACAGCGCATCGGCCTCACACCGACCGATATGCTGCACGCCGAAGGCTCTTACGTCGAGTATGACCCCGAAGCCTCCAAGTTCGGAGTACAGGTCCAGGCCGAGATTCTTGGGATACCGGTCACCGAGTTCATCGATTCTGTAAAGACAGCGGCCATCGAGAAGATCACCTTCGAGGTGCTGAGGAAACTGGTGTTCGAGGAGGTCGGAGAGGCCAAGTTGGACGAGGTTGCGACATCCCTTATGAACAATATGGTCCGAGGGACCGGGCGTCGGGACTTCGCTTGCCATCTGGCGCTGAACAAGCCGATCATAGGCATCGGTGCACCAGTGGGAGCATACCTCCCAACGGTGGCCAAGATATTCGGGACCAGTCTGGTGCTTCCCGAGAACTCGGAGATAGGCAATGCTGCCGGGGCGATATCAGGCAACGTCATGGAATCCATAGATCTTCTCATACGACCAAAGAAAGGATTGGCAGAAATGGAGAACCCTCCATGCACTCTATATTGGATGCAGGAAAAGAGGGACTTCGAGCACATGGACGATGCCATTGCGTATGCCAAGGCGGAGGGTGGCAGGCTGGTCAAGGAGATGGCTCTTGCCTCTGGGGCCGACAGTGCTGAGGTGATAATAGATGAAAAACGAAAGGAGGCCAAGCTCAGCGGAGGTTGGGGGGGAAGCATACTCTTAGAGGTAGTTATCACCGTGACCGGCGTCGGCAAGCCCCGCCTGTTCTTCGAGGGATGAGCGTGGCAACGATCAATATTCTCATATGCGCAGGTTTCTCTCCGTCTGCCAGAGTGGTCCGCCAGGCACTGCGGCGGGTGTCGGAGAAGAAGGACATCCGGGTCCACACGCCCTGCCCGGCGGGAGCTGGCCTTAACAAGTACATCGAGGAACTGAGGTCCCTTGACCCAAATCGCACCATCGTCGTAGAGGGATGTGACGGATGTTGTGGTACGCAGACACTAATGATGCATGGACTCATCCCTATGAAGACGGTGATAATCGACAAGACAGCCGTAGTTGATGAGCGCTCGGTCTCGGCGGCCGAGAACAAGATACTTGCCAGCTTGCAGGAGATGGGCGCATGAGGGTGATGGTGGTCGTCTGCGGGGCGAACGGCGAGCGCTCCCTCATAATCGAAAAGGCAGTAGAGAAGTTCGCAAGGGAGAACTTCGAGCGCATCATTCAGATAAGTGCTTGCACCGTAGCTGCATCGCCCATCCTGGTAAGGATGAGCGGAGGAGACCCGGAACATCTGGTGGCAGTAAGCGGTTGCCGCAACCGGTGCTCTGAGCTCATACTTAAGAGGGCGGGGATGGTACCCAAGGTAAGCGTCGTTCTCGACGACGCGGTGGAACGAGAACTGGGGAAGTGCGAGAGCTGTGCCAAGTTCATGTTCCCGGACATCAAAGAGGAAGAATGGATAAGTTTCGCAAAAATGATGACCGACGCCATCGACCGCGCCCTATGATCATCCAAGGGCTCCGATGGTCTCCCCTCGCACCGAGCGACGGAAGGCCAGGCTCTGTCTGGTAAGCGACTTCATGTTATGAGGGGTTATCCTCGCTACCGTAGGCAGCTTCTCCGGATAGGTCCTCTCGAACTCCCTCATCAGGTATGAGTTATCCAGAGGATCTTAGCCCGTCGAGGTTCCAGTCATCGACCAAGGAGCAGATGCCTTCCATACCGGCCTTGTGGAAGGCCTCGGCCAGCACCGAGGTTATCACGGTATTGTCAGAGATTACCGCGAACTCCGCCTCCCGCAGCGCATACTCGTTGCCGTTGAATGACAGCGTGAGGCCTCCGCCTTCACGCACCAGTTGGAACGCCTGAACGTCAGTTATCGAGTCGCCCACGTAGGCGG
>JAKIXL010000034.1:0-2951 GCA_022709105.1 Thermoplasmatota archaeon
TACGGTCTGTCCGCTCAATATAGAGCTGCCTCTCCCATCCTGAGACATAACCGTAGAATATCTGTTCTACATTATAAAACTTGTCGGCCAAGTGTCAGACAAAAGCTCGGCCAGTCTGTTCAGCCGCCTGGGCTCCGCACCGCTTGCAGAACCGCGCATCGGGGTCGAGCGCCAGCCCACAATTGCCGCAGCGCCGCTCTCCCGCAGAAGGCTCCCCGCCGCTGGTCGGCACATACGATCCTAGGTAGCTCCACATGGACATCAGGAGCGCATTGGCGTCCCTTTCATAATCAATGTATGAGACCGCGCCGACCGCAGCCGCCAGGGGAAGATATGCGATCGCTCCTATGAGGCCCACCGCCGCCTCGGCATCGCCCAGGGTCGCGGAGATCTCCGCCGTGACCACGGCCGACCCGTCCTGTCTGGTCACCCACACGTCCATAGCGCGGCGCAGGCCAAGCTTCTGGAAGAACTGCTCAGCGTGGATCTGGTACGGCGCCACATATTGGACATGGAACTGGGCCTGGGAGAGGAAGGAGCCAGTGATAGAGACGGCATCCTCGGGCGATAGCGTGGAGAACAGGCGGGAGTCATGGCGTACGAACAGGCGCTGCAGCGGCACGCCTAGAAATATGTAGCTCGGAGAGATAAGCATTCGCTGGAACTCTAGGGCCATGGCCAGAAGGAAAGGCATTTTCGGCCAGGTCCCCTTTTTTATTATATACTACATCGGACCCTGCCCGCTCCGGGATGGGATGAAGTGGAAAAGTCATACGGCCATAGCCCGTGCTATATCGGGGGAGATGGGTCTCCCTGAGGACCTAGAGAGGGCATTCTGTGCCGGTTCGATCGAGCCTGACAAGCGCCCCGATCTTGCGTTCCGGACCAGCAGAAGCGGCAGGAGCTATATTGGAAGGGCACCCCACCACCAGCCTCCGACCGGGACGATAATGGCATATGCATGGAGGGCCCGGAGAGCATATCTCGACGGCAACGATTACTGGGCGGTCAAGTCAATCGGTCGGGCGCTGCATTATGTCCAGGACAAGTGTGTCCACACCGGTCTCGGAGGATGGAGGCATGATGCACGAGAGGACGACATCGCCGATCTGCCTCCTCCACGAAGGGCAGTGCTCGAAGGGATAGGGATGGCAGAGTGCTCCCCGGCCTTCGTGAGGGAATGCATCTCCGCGGTCAGACCGAGGAGGGACCCTCGCAGGGCGATGTACGATGCAACCTTGTACTCTTCGGCCATCTTCGCCTCGGTTATGGGCCCGCCGGAAATAGAGGAGAAGTTCTTCGATGACTATGACCGGGCGATGAGAGGCCATCGACTGCGTTACGCATCCGCGGCCGCTTTGCTCGCCCTATCGGCCGCCGTCGCGGCGACGCTCGAGGAACCCCTATTCCTGCCCCTCGGCCCACTGGCCGCCATCGCGGTGGTACGAATGGATCCCGCTTACTACAAGGCCAGGGACCGCGCGGAATGGTTCGGCCTGCAAAATGGACGCCGATGAGCGTCCCCCTCCACGAACGGCATGGGCGCAAAGCATCTCCGGTACTCTCGCCTACGATATAATAAGGTCGCCCAACGGCACTGGTCACGGTCAGTTCAGTGCCTTGCTCCAGCGTCACAACGTGAATCGCAGCCGCCGAAGGATTATCGTTGAGAGCGGTCACCTTTCGCAGCGGAGGCGGCCGCGGTCGTTCCAGCCCCCGGGTAGGAGGACCCATTAGTTTATGAATCGTTCGAGTCATTAGGAACCGATTATAGGAGGGAGCATATGTCCGCTCTCGTCAAAGACTACATGATTCAGAAGATGGAGATAGTATCCCCGGAGGATTCCGTCCTCAGTGCCATAGAGCTTATGGTGGACCATGACCAAGGCAGCGTCATCGTGGTGAACGACAAAGAAAAGGTCATCGGGATCTTTACCGAGAGGGACGTGCTGCGGCGCTACCTGACCAACCAGTCCAAGTTCCTGCATCTCAAGGTGTCCGAGGTCATGAGCTCACCGGTCCAGACCGTGCCGGAGACAATGAAGGTATCGGATGCGCTGGCGATTATGAACGACAAGAACGTTCGCCGACTGCCGGTGGTCGATAAGGATGGGAAGATGATAGGCTTCGTATCATGGAAGGAGCTTTTCTCCAAGGTCCCCCGGAGCCTTCTCTGAAACCATTTCCAATATTTTAGAGCACATTTTTACAGCGCCGCATCAACAGCGGCGTCCGCTCACCCTCTCTCTGGAGAGGCCCGATATAAAAGGATGATAAAGGGGTTTGAAGGGCCGGCCGAGGCGGCCCCCTCAATCTTCCAGCGTTGACAGGTCGCCGAGCGGCTGCCCCAGCTCCTTGGCCTTGAGCACGCGCCTCATGATCTTACCAGAGCGCGTCTTCGGCAGTGTCTCGACGAACTCGATCTCCCTCGGGTACGCATAGTATGCCAGCCGGGTCTTCACGAACTGAGTGATCTCCTCTTTCAGCACATCCGAGGGAACCGAGCCTGGCCGAAGGATCACGAACGCCTTCACGATCTCACCGCGAAGCTCATCGGGCTTGCCGATGACCCCGGCCTCGGCAACCGCGGGATGCTCGATCAGGGCTGACTCCACCTCGAACGGTCCGAGGCGCTCGCCAGAGGTCTTGATGACATCATCGGCACGCCCGAGGAACCAGAAGTAGCCGTCCTCGTCCATGTACGCTTGGTCGCCTGAGATGTACCATCCGGGGACATCGAAGTACTCGCGGTACTTCGGGGTATTGCGCCAGATGCTGACCATCATCGATGGCCAGCCCGGCCGGAGGGCCAGGAAACCGTGCGTGCCCGGGGGGACCTCCATACCGTTCTCGTTCACGATCGCCGCCACCACTCCCGGGACCGGCTTGCCCATGGAGCCTGGCCGGATCTCCATGCATCGGTAGTTGGAGATGCACGGCGCTCCCGTCTC
>JAKIXL010000034.1:2970-9959 GCA_022709105.1 Thermoplasmatota archaeon
GGTTCAGCGGCTCGCCGGCCGAGCATATATGGCGGAGCGACGAGAGGTCATGCTCGGCGATGGCCTCGTCCCCGGCCCTCATCAGCATCCTGAGAGCGGTCGGCGCGGTGAACCATACGCTGACCTTGAACTTCTCTATGATGGAGTACCATGTGTGGGCGTTGAACCTGCCCTCGTACGATACGATGGTCGTTCCAAGGTACAACGGGCCAAAGATGCCTACTGAGGTGCCGGTGACCCAGCCCGGGTCTGCGGTGCACCAATAGGTATCATCCTCCTGAAGGTCCACTACGTAGCGGCAGGCCATAAGCTGTTGGAGCATTGCTCGCTGGCCCAAGAGCACGCCCTTAGGCTTGCCGGTCGAACCTGAGGTATAATGGATGATGTAGGGCTCGTTCGCTAGCATAGGTACAGGCTTGTAGGACGGATCTCCTGAGGCGAGCACCTCCTCGAAGGCGATGGTGCCCGGGACCGGCTCTGGAACATCGCCGACAATGATGTATCCCTCCACGGCCGTCAGGTCGTCGAGCACCGGCTCCAGCCGCTTGTAAAGATATGGCGAGGTTATGACGAACCGGGCGCCGCAGTCCAGCGCGCGGTCTTTGAACGCCTCGGGGCCGAGGGCAGAGAACAGCGGACCCGCGATGCCGCCCATCTTGGTTATGCCGAGCACCGATATGTACAGTTCAGAGGTCCGGTCCAAGAACACGAAGATGCGGTCCCCCTTCACCGCGCCTAGCTTCTCCAGCCCAGATGCGAGGCGGGAGGTAAGCTCGGCCATCTCGCCGAAGGTGAACTTCTGGATGTCCCCGGAGGCCTTGACCGAGTAAAGCGCGATCTTGTTCCTTCTCCAGCTCTGAGCATGGCGGTCGACGGCCTCCGCGGCGACGTTCAGCGTTCCCTCTCGCGACCAATCGAACTCCTCGGCCACAGCCCCCCAATTGAACTCGCGGTATGTCCTTTCATAATCGGTGAGGCTCCCGGACCCACTTGGCGGTATTCGCTGCTCCATTCCCTGCTTCCTCTGAAGTGTTAACGCACGAATGGAACTATCATATTTAAGCGGTTCCAGCAAAGCACGGTCTCCGACGGCGCTCGACTCCGCGCATCATGGCCGCGCCCGAGCAACTACGGGGTCCGGGCAAGGGACCTGGTGACCCTGTCCGAGAGGTCGGGATGGCGTCCCACCCTTTTTCCTTCTGGACCGAGAACCTCCCCTCCTCTAAGCACGATCTCGCGGCCGACGATCATCTTGATCGCTTCCATGAGCAACGGCGCTTCTCGCCGCACCTCGGCGGCCCGGACGGCCTTGACCAGTTCCTCCCTTGAGCCGCACCCCGGCCTGAGAGGGCCGACATCGAACGAGTCGTAGGCGATGACGGCCCCCCGGTCCAGCTCTGGACTGCACACGTGTATGGTGGCACCATATCTCTCATCGTTATTGTCCACGACCTGGCCCACGATCTCCTCCCAGGTGCCTTTGTATGTATCAGGCAGCGCAGGGTGAAGGTTGATGATCTCGTGCTCCCGGCAGGTCTGAGGGTCGATTATCAGCATGTAGCCTGCGAGCACCCCGAAATCCATGGGATGCTTGGATATCCGTTCCCTCAGCCCCTTGCCGTACTCGTTCCGCCATGCCTCGATATCCTTCGCCTTGAGCTCGGGCATGAACCCGTCGGAGGGGAATATGATCACCGGGATGCCATTACCCTCCGCCATCTGAACGATCTTCCTTCGGTACTCGTTGTCCTTTATGTCCCGGTTAATGAAAACGAACGCCAGCTCCGCATCGATGTCTCCGCCGCGAAGGCGGTCCATCATGGTGGTGAACAGATTGAGCGAGCCCGGACCCCTGGCGGTGGTGAACCATCCTATCCTGATCATGCCATCACTGCTGCCCGCCGGTCCTGCCTCGGGCGAGCCCTCCAGGCCCGACGAACAGAGGATAATCACGGCCGGAATATAATAGCCCCTGCCCAAGCATTTTAGGCCGGCCCCTGCGGTGAGCAACTTATATCGGCCATCCCCTTAGGGGTAAGGATGCCCACTGCCAATGGCTGGCTGCCCAGGGAGATATCCGAGCGACGACCGTCATCGGTGGTCATGCGGCATGCCGAGCGTTACCCCATATCCAGCGTCCACGACAGCCTCGGGACCGGGCTGACGCCAAAGGGCATGACCGATTCGGCGGAGTTCGGGCGGAGCATCGGCGGCCGAAGGCAGGTGAGGCTGTTCCACAGTCCAGCGGTCCGCTGCCGGGAAACGGCCATGTGGATGGCCAAAGGCCTTGAGGCTGCCGGGCACAGCATCATCTCCATCGAGGAGAGCCCTTCGCTCTGCGCCCCGTATCTGACGGACGCCTGCGTGCTCACGGACGCCGACCGCCTTGGTCACGGGTTCTTGCGCAAGTGGTTCGACGGGAGCTTCGACCCAAGGCGCCTGCTGCCCACGCCGGAGGCGGCAGACATGGTGCTATCCCCCATCATCGCCGACCTGCTCTCGGCCCCGGAGGACGGCCTGAGCGTCCATGTTTCCCATGACTGGGAGGTCGTGCTGCTGAAGGAAGAGCTCATCGGGATAAGGCACGAGGACGCCGGTTGGGCGGACTATCTCTCAGGCCTTGTCCTAACGTTATCCGGCGGTGAGATCATCGCCTCGTCCCCTGAGGGCCGGGGCGCGTTCAGGTTCAAGGACGGCCGCAGGCGGCCGCTGGAACAAGGCCCGTAGCTTGTTCTGACCCAAGAACCTCAAGCGAGGATGTAAATGACGTTCATCCTGCCGCTCGTCCCGGCAACACCATCATGAGAGGGGCATAAGGGCCATACGGCCGCCGGTTCGCGGCCCCGAAGCCCGCCGCAAGACAGCATACCTAATGGCCCACCCATCCTTCGCGGTCGCGGCCAGAGACGGGAGGCAGTTAGCGAGAAAGATGTGTACGAGGAAGAGCAGGCCGCTGAAGGACGGCCCGCCCCCCCATCTTCGGCTGCCCGGCCCTCCCTGAACGGCTCAGGACCGTTGCTGGACCTTGACAGCATGGATAAGGCCGCGAATGTCCTTCTCGCTAACATCCTTGTCCGGATGATGGTCGGCCTTGTGCATCTGCACATGCTTTAGCACCTCATCCTCGTCCTCGGCTGTAACGCTGAACGCGCAGAACGGGCACTGGAATTGCTTGACCATGTTACGTTCTTTCCCATCCACTATAGATATCCCTTTGCCTGGCGTACCCTCGCCGGGCCGGCAATCCTCTCGAGAGGCGGTACGAGACCCAGCATTTTCGGTCTTTCATCGGGACGCGCGGAGAGTTGACGCAACAAGGCAGGTTGGAGGGGCAAGGGCCGCGGTCCTCCGGCGTTCAATAGAATGTTCCCTGGTACTCCCCGGTGACCGGGCAGCCCATGCACATCTTTCCCTTGAAGGACCGGCAGTCCTTGCACCTTAGCTCGATGCCGCAGGGCGGTCTCCTGCTCTTCTCCGGCTTCAACGTGACCGGTATGATGAAATCCTTCACCGACGAGATCACGATGTCGAAGTCCACGTCCTTGACCGAGGGGTCCGAGCGGATGTGCCCGTTGACGATGGCCTCCAATGTGGTGACGCTCTCGCTGAAGAAGAACAGGCAGAGGTTATGCCGCCCGGACACACTGAACCCATTGGCGAAATAGGGGCAGCCCACGAACATCTTGAGGATGCTGTCCGGCCTTGTCGAGGACAGGTCCACCTTCGCGAGGTACAGCCCCATCTTCAGCGGGTTGATCCCGACGGTAGACTCGAGCGCCCCATCCTGCCTCAGCCGGGCGACCCTCGCGGCCACCGAGGGCTGGGAGAGCTTCAGGACCTTGGCTATCGACTCTTGGGAAACGTTCGGGTCTGCAGAATACATCGATACGATTATCTTGTCCTTGTCGTCCAGACGAACAGTCATTGTCCTTGCCCCATAAGCATGCACCCTATAAATTATAGGCTATTTCAATTAAATCCCAATATTTCATCATCAGCATGATTATATATCATAAGGAGGGTCAAAATACCGGAGATATCGCAATGGCCATGTATTGCAATCAATGCCAGCAGACCGCAAAAGGGGTGGCCTGCACCGTTGCTGGGGTTTGTGGAAAGAACGAGGACGTCGCCAGCCTTATGGACACTCTCATCTTCGGGCTCAAGGGGATCGCCGCGTATGCCTATCACGCCCGGGAGCTCGGAAAGACTGACCCAGAGGTGGATGCGTTCATCGCGGAGGCCCTGTTCAAGACCTTGACCAACGTCTCCTTCTCGCTGGAGGACTGCTGGGACACGCTGATGCGGGCGGGCATGATCAACCTGAAGGCCATGCAGATGCTCGATGCCGGGAACACCGAGCATTTCGGGCTTCCGACCCCGACCAAGGTACGGACCGGGACGGTGAAAGGGCCAGGCATCCTGGTGACCGGGCACGACCTGCTGGACCAGACCGAGGGCACCGGGGTGAACGTGTACACCCACGGCGAGATGCTTCCTGCGAACGCCTACCCCGAGCTAAAGAAGTACAAGCACCTGATCGGCAATTACGGCAGTGCCTGGCAGAAGCAAAAGAAGGAGTTCAACGAGTTCGGAGGGCCGATACTGGTGACCACCAACTGTGTCCTCATACCTCCTGAATCGTACAAGGACAGGCTGTGGACGACGAGCGTGGCCGCAGTTCCAGAGGTCAAGCACATCTCCGACCGAAGGGACTTCAGCGCGATCATCAAACAGGCCCAGGAGATCGGCGATCTTCCGGAGCGCAGGGGTCCCGACGTATGGACCGGCGCTCACTACAAGGCGGTACTGTCCGTGGCACCGCAGATAATCGAAGCGGTCAAGGCCGGCAAGGTGAAGCACTTCTTCTTGGTGGGCGGTTGCGACGGAGCGACGCCGGGGCGGGACTACTATACGCAGCTGGCGGAGAAGATACCCCAGGACAGCATCATAATGACCCTTGCCTGCGGCAAGTACCGCTTCAACGACAAGGAATATGGTGACATCGGAGGGATCCCGCGCTTCCTGGACATCGGACAGTGCAACGATGCTTACTCCGCCATCGTGCTGGCCGTCGAGCTCTCCAAGGCGTTCAACGTGGATGTCAACGAGCTGCCGCTGAGCATCGTGCTGTCATGGTTCGAGCAGAAGGCCGTCGCCATCGTGCTGACCCTGCTTGCCCTGGGGATCAAGAACGTGCGCGTCGGACCGACCCTACCTGCGTTCATCACCCCCAACAACTGGAAGCTGATCCAGGACAAGTTCGGGTGGAAGGCCATCGGAGACCCTGACCAGGACCTGAAGGACATGCTCAAGGCCTGAACGGACAATGGGCCCCGGCCCTACCTTCCCTCTTTTTTCCCTTCCGTAATAGATTTCTATCCTCGAAAGCACTTAGTGAACGATGAGCGAGGAGGCCTCCTTCTCCATTCCATCGGTTGTGCCCCAAGAGAGCGCAGGGAAACTGCTGGACCAGGTCCGAAGGTATCACCTGCTGCTGCATCCAGAACGGTTCTCCAGCGTGCGGCGTGGAAAGATTGGCGAACGGGACGCAGTGGCCTTCAACATGATGGGTCCCCACGGCATGAAGGTCAAGACCGAGATTAAGGCGGAGGACGGTCTGCAGGTCAGGATGTCGGGCGATGAAGGCGTCCAAGATGCCGCAAGATGGCTGTACGAGGACCTCACGGCGGTGGTGAAGGCGCTGGAGAACGACCTCCGGGGGGCAAACCTCGCCCTCATATGGGTGAAGGGCGAGAAGGTGCTCCCAGAGGAGGTGCCGTCACGAGCCCACAGGGCCCTGGGCCGATTGTTCTCCAGGACCCTCCTGATGCTGAGCATATTGATGTTCGCGTTCAACATCGCCCTTTTCCTCATTTTCGGAATCCCGGCCGTCATCGCCATACTCGGATTGCAGTTCCTTCTCATGGTCTACGCAGATAAGTTCTTCGGACTCATGGGAAAATGGAAGATCACGCCGGAGACACCAGAGGTCTATCTGCTCCAGATCAGGGTGAACAATGAGGTAATGGAGCTCATCAAGAAGAAACAGGTCGACCTTCTGGGACTTAAGCAGGCGGTGTTCGACGCCTCTGCAAGGCTATCGGGAGAACGCTCATGAGCTTCGGGGTGATGTGCGCCGAGGACGGGATCAAGGTTAAGGCAGTGAACGTACTGGACCTGGTGAGGAGGGCGGCCGCACCGTATGGCGCGCCTATTCCAAAGATAGTCATTTCCAACAGCCTGATGCCGAACGCCGCGGCCAGCGGTATAAGCTTCCGCCGCGGGGTACTCCTCCTCACAGGAGGTATTTTGACCCAGCTCAGCGACGATGAGCTTATCAGCGTCATCGGCCACGAGCTCGGCCATCTAAAAGGTAAGGACCCGCTCTATCTCTTCGCCATCGTGTCCGGCGAGTTCATTCTTCGCGTGACGGTGTTGCTCCCCGCGTTCCTGTTCTCCCCCCTCCTCTACCTGATGGTCGTGACCTTCCTGATATTCTTCGTGGCCAAATTCTTCGAGGCCCGTGCCGACCTCTTGTCGGTCATGGCCCTCGGGCAACCGAAGGTGATGGCCGAGAGCCTACGGAAGATCGGCTTCCAGCGCCTACAGGTGGAGAAGGCTTCACGCCTGGCAAGCTGGTTCCGGTGGGACACACACCCCCCCATCTACTTTCGGATCGAGAGATTGGAACGAATGACCGAGCCGGTTGAGGTGAGGCACCCCCTTCTTCAATCGGTGAAGGACGTGATGGGAGGGTTCCGGGCGGCGTTCTCCTCTCGCTGACCGTTCAATGCCCGCCCCCACCGTCCGCAATGTAGGCCCCTATCCTCGACCGATACGTCAGCGATAACATGGGGCCGCGACCTCGGCCCCTGGAGACCGGTCCCCCGTCCGCCACCAATCATCCCCGATGCCTCACGCCTCTTGTCTCGGCCCCTCTCTAACGAGAGGCTCGCCGGAACCGCTCGGCCAGCAGCGTTATGGAC
>JAKIXL010000034.1:10032-12060 GCA_022709105.1 Thermoplasmatota archaeon
ATCGGACGGAGGAGAGGTCATGCCCTCCCCCCGCCCCGCAAGAGCCATCCTCTTTCCAGCGCCATTCCTCGCCATCGAAGTTATCACATCGTTCCTTGAACGGCCCCATGGTTAACGGCGGTCCTATGACCTACGGCTCCTCCCTCTCCATCTCCCCGCATGCCTTTTCATGGGCCTGCCTCATCCTCTCATGCATCAGCCCCTTCATTCTGCGCAGCCCTATCCTCCTTCCGGCCATAAGTCCCGCGCTCATCATGGCCGAGACAATTGCCGCCACCCAAACCACCATGAGCAGCATGATGTACAGCTTCAGCAGTTTGAACACCGTCGTTCTCACCTCTATGTACTCTCCGGACCCCGGCGTTGATAACTCTTTTCCTCCCGAGTAGCGAACAAAGCCCTAGAGAACGCTGCCCCGACCTCAATAGATAGAGCGAAAGGTATATGCTCCGGATAGAATTCTTCTGGCCCGTTATGGTCGCCGTGCGTGAGGCTGCAGAGAGGGCCCGGCAGGCCTCGTATCGTTTGGCCAGCCTGCCTCTGGAGACTAGGAACAAGGCCATCGAGGACATAGCCAACGCGCTGCTGGAGCGCTCCAGCATCATCATGGAGGCCAACTCCCGCGACCTTCGTTCCGCCGAGGAGCAAAGGCTCTCCCAAGCGCTTGTTAAGAGATTAAGGTACGACCGATCCAAGATCGACGAGTCCGTTGAATCGATACGCTCCCTCATGGCCCAGGAGGACGTGGTGGGAAAGCTGCTGGCACGTACCGAGCTAGACGAGGGCCTGGTGCTCGATAAGGTGTCCTGCCCCATAGGGGTGATCGGCGTTGTGTTCGAGTCCCGGCCGGACGCGCTGGTTCAGATATCGTGCCTGTGCCTTAGGTCCGGCAACGCCGTGCTGCTGAAGGGCGGCACCGAGGCAAAGGAGACGAACCTTGCGCTGGCCGAGGCCATCGATGCCGCGCTATCTGCGGACGAGCGTCTGAAGGACGCGGTCCAGGTCCTGTCCACCCGAGAACAGTTCCGCGAACTGCTCAAGCATGACGACCTCATAGACCTCATCATCCCTCGGGGATCGAACGAACTAGTGCGGTCCATCATGGAGAGCACCAGGGTCCCGGTCCTGGGACATGCGGCCGGCATCTGTCATACCTACGTGGACAAGAGCGCCGATCTGGACATGGCTGTGGACGTCTGCTATGACGCCAAGGTCCAGTATCCCGCGGTATGCAACGCGATGGAGACACTTCTGGTTCATCGTGACATCGCCTATGACTTCCTGCCCCGCATGGCATCGCGGTACAAGGAGGCGAAGGTGGAGCTGCGGGGAGATGAGGAGACGAGGCGGGCGATCGGCGCGCTGCCGGCCACGGAAGAGGACTGGAAGGAGGAGTATAACGACACGGTCCTCTCGATCAAGGTCGTCAGCTCACTGGACGAGGCCATCGAGCACGTCAATCGCTTCTCGTCCCATCACACCGATGCGATCATCACCTCCGATCATGAGGCGGCGGCCAGGTTCATGGACCTTGTGGACTCCTCCTCGGTAATGTGGAACGCCTCCACCCGGTTCGCGGACGGCTACCGCTACGGGCTGGGCGCGGAGGTGGGGATATCTACCAACAAGACCCACGCCCGCGGTCCGGTGGGCCTCGAGGGCCTGGTCATATATAAGTATAAGCTGCGAGGCAACGGCCAAACGGTCGCCGAGTACGTGGGGAAGGGCGGCCGCAGGTTCACCCACAGGAAGATAATATGAGGGACCTCGAGGTCAAGCGCATCGTAGTGAAGATCGGCACGAACACTATCTGCCGGGACGACGGCACGGTGGACCAAGGATACATCGACGAGGTCGCCCGCCAGGTGGTCGAGCTGGACGGTCTGGGGATCCAGAGCATCGTGGTCACCTCGGGGGCAATCGGTTCCGGCTCTTCGGAGCTGAAGCTAGACGGCAAGAAAAAGGACGTCCCCATGAAGCAGGCCTGCGCCGCGGTGGGGCAGGCAACGCTCATGCTGGCGTGGCGGG
>JAKIXL010000035.1:0-2606 GCA_022709105.1 Thermoplasmatota archaeon
TCGGAGGTCATCGTTATGACCAGTCCCGAAGTGACGTTCGCCTGCCGCAGCTCACTGCCATGATAGTAGCTCACCACGGCAGTGGAGTTCGGTTCACCTGAGGTCATGTTCGAGTATCCGCCCTGGGGGACCACCACCCCATTGACGCTCACGATCTGGTCACCGTACTTAAGGCCGGCAAGATGCGCCGGCCCGTTCTCTATGACCGTCACGATGACCGGATTATCACGTATCGGCTCGGCCGACGACACCATTACAGAAGAGAACAGGAACGCGCAGACCAGGGCAGCGATGATGTTGGTCGCCGGACCGACCGCATAGACGGAGGACCTTGTCCTCTTCTCCACCTTCTCCAGGGCCTCCTCGTCCGGCTCCACGAACGCTCCCATGGGAACGACCATCAACACTATGCCGAGCGCACGGACCTTCATTTTCCCGACGACGGTCAGGATGCCGTGCGCGAACTCGTGGATGATGACCGCCACCACCAGTCCCAGGATGCCGTATCCAATGGGGATGATGGGGTTGATCCCCGGGATCCCTATGAGCATGTCCAGCGATGGAGCTTGTTCGGCCGGGATGTTGGATACCAGGAACGCCTCCCATATCAGAAGGGCCATTATGGCGACCATGACCACGACGACGATGCCCTTGCCTATTGCGGCATAGCCTTTCCAGAACCTTGTCGGCTTAGCGAGCTTATCTATAAGGTCGCGCCCACGCCTCGTCCTCCACATGATGAACGGGCCCCACATGGACATGTTGAACTTGGAGAGCACCTTTTTCTTGTTCAGCGTCAAGGCGATGGCCAAGTAAGCAGCTATGATCAGAAGGGCGATGAGAAGTCCGTCCATCCACTTCCTCTATCGCTCTAATGGCATAGCACTATTAAAACCGTTGGTGGCTCGTGCTAGTGATACTGGCTGTGGGATTCGCGAGCCCACACGTCCTTGTCGATGTTCTCGTAGATCAATGCAACCTCATCCACCTCTGGCTTGATCTCCTCGGGCATGTTCGCCAGACGGATTATCTGGTCCTTCTTGAGGATCCAGTAATGGATGCGCCACATCTTCCCCTTCTTTAGATGGACCTCTTCCTCTGTAGTGGTAACGAACCCTTCCTCTTCCAGCATATAGAAAACATCACGGTCCTCTGAAGTAAGCCGGTTATCGATCACCGAGTCGGTGTAGCCGAAGAAGCTCATCGTGTACTCTGCCAATCTCTTTATGTCGCTCTCCTGCATCCCCTTCTTGCCCAACGTGTTCTTCAACGCTGAGACAAGCTCCTCCATGCTGACCACCGACATAGGGTTATGATTGGAGGCTGTTTCATATATATCTTTCTGGATAATCATTCATGATTAATAATAATAAACTATAGATTTGAAATCCTAGGTGCTGGCATCCGTCTCATGGACCTATCTTACGGCAGGGTCACCGCTCATCATCGGGACCGTCGTCGGCCAAAGGCCCTCCGCGTCCCCAGATCCTGAAGTAAAGTGCGAACTGGACCGCGGCCGCGGCCACCGAGGCCGATCCGGCCACGATCACGTGGGTGTCCAGGGCCCGCTGCATCTCCAGAAATATGACCACATCGAGGAACAGACAGCCTACCCAGTACCACGCCCTTGCGTACCTCTTGAGAGCCCACTCTTTCCATCCCATCTCATCAACGGGCTCCTCCGGCCCGGGAACGCGCTCAGCGACCTCGATCCTGCGTTTGTGCGCCATGTCTATTTCTGGTCCCAATAATGACAGGACACGAAGTGTTCCCCGCCGATGTTTATCAACGGCGGAACCTCGGTCTCGCACTTTCCCTGCCGGCGCTTGCACCGGGTGTGGAACCGGCAACCCGAGGGGGGATTGGCCGGAGAGGGTATCTCGCCTGCCAGAGGGACCCTTTCACGCTGGAGGTCGGGGTCCGGGACAGGTATCGACGACAGTAGGGCCTTGGTATACGGGTGAAGGGGATTGTCGAACAGCTCCTGCTTGGGCGCCGATTCCACGATCTTGCCCAGGTACATGACGTTGATCCGGTCGCACATGTAGTGGATGGTGCTGAGATCGTGGGAAATGAACAGATATGTTAGACCATAGCTGGCCTGCAGGTCGTTGAGCATGTTCAGTATCTGCGCCTGCACGGACATGTCCAATGCCGAGGTCGGCTCGTCGAGCACCACCAGCTCAGGGTTGAGCGCGAGCGCCCTGGCCACCCCAATCCTTTGCCTCTGTCCTCCGGAGAACTCATGCGGGAATCGATACAGGTGCTCGGGGCTCAGCCCTACCGCCTCCATAAGGTTCTTCGTCCTCTCCAAGAGGTCCTGCCCGTGCGCCACTCCATGGATCTGCAGAGGCTCGCCGACTATATCCTTGATCAGCATGCGCGGGTTGAGTGACGAGTAAGGGTCCTGGAACACGATCTGCATGTTCCTTCTCATGTGCCGCAGGTCCTCGCTGGAGCGGTACTCCATCGCGTACTTTCTGCGGATCTCCTTAAGGGCGCCCTCGATATCGGCCTGTTGTTCCTTGCTTCCGTTCCATCCGCCTGCTTCGAGGAGCGCTGTTTGGCGGGCCTCTAGATCGTCCAGTCTGGTCCGGACATCGGCG
>JAKIXL010000035.1:2616-11571 GCA_022709105.1 Thermoplasmatota archaeon
CCGCCGGTCGGCCTAATGAGGCGGAGAACGCATCTACCAGTGGTGGTCTTTCCGCAGCCGCTCTCCCCCACTAGCCCGAGAGTCTCTCCCTTTCGGATATAGAACGATACGTCGTCCACCGCTCTCACCGCCGACGCGCTCCGGGAGAACAGGCTTTTACGGATGGGGAAATACTTCTTCATCCCCCTGACGTCGATGAGGATGTCGTCGCTCAATTCTCCACCCCCGTGTACAGATGGCAGGCCACTGAGTGACCGGGGGTTATCTCTATCATGGACGGCTTGTCGGTGGAGCATATGTTCATGGCGTAAGGGCATCGGGGATGGAAGCGGCATCCGGTCGGAGGCTTGGTGAGGTTGGGAACGTTCCCCTCGATTATCTCCAGCCTCGGGAGCTCTATGTCTATGCGGGGGATGGCCGCCAGCAACCCGAGGGTATAGGGATGCAGCGGCTCCTTGAACAGCTCGCGCTTCGACGACAGCTCGACGATGTTGCCGGCGTACATAACGCCCACGCGATCGCAGATCTCCGCGATGATGCCTAGATTATGGGTGATCATGAGGATGGTCGTCCCGGTATCCTTCTGCAGTTCACGCATGAGCTTGATTATCTGCGCTTGGATGGTGACGTCCAAAGCGGTCGTAGGCTCATCGGCTATGAGCAATTGAGGCTTGCATGCCAAGGCCATGGCTATCATGACCCTTTGCTGCATCCCTCCAGAGAGCTCATAGGGATATGACTTGGATACGTTGATCGGATCGGGCACGCGTACCAGGCGGAGCATGTTGACCGCGCGCTCGTTCGCCTCCTTGACCAACGGCCTCTCGTACCTCCGCAGCAGGGGCACCTTGGACATGAGCCTCAGCAGAAGAGCTTCGGGATCGGCCTGCATCCTCTTGTAAAGGCTGCGATAGATCTTCAGCTTGATGCCGCCGGCGCCATTTCCTTGGTCGAAGCTCCGCAGGACCGCCGCAGCGAGCTCAGGCCGCTCGTGGAGAAGGATGACCTCCGCTATCTGATCACCGGCCGTGAACACTGGATTGAGGGAGCTCATGGGCTCCTGGAAGATCATGGATATGGCCTTCCCCCTCACCTTTCGGAGCTCCTCCTGCGACTTCCGGACGATGTCGTACTTTGCCAGCTCGGTATTGAGCTCGTCCCTGAGTCGGGCGGCCTCGGGGGCGCTTTCGTCCAAATGCTTCAGCTTCTCGCCTATGCTCTCCTTCTTCCTCCTTACCTCAGAGGGCATATCGAACAGTATCTGTCCCTTCTCGACCTTCCCCGGGGGGCTGGGAACGAGCTGCAGAATGGAATTGGCGGTGACGCTCTTGCCGCATCCGCTTTCGCCGACCAGGCCCAGAGCTTCACCCCTGTTTATCTTCAGATTGACACCGTCAAGAGCATAGACCACTCCGGATTTGGTGTAGAAGTTGACATACAGGTCCTCGATCTCAATGATGGTCTCAGAGCTCATCTTCTCACCTCCTTGACCTCGGGTCCAGAATATCCCTCAGGCCGTCCCCCAGCAGGCTGAAGCCCATCGTGAACAGCAGGATCATAAGGGCGGGGAACGACACTACCCACCAAGGGGTGTGATAGGCGCCATTGAAGGGTACCTTGGCCAGGAACCATCCCTGCCCGTCCGATACCATTCTTCCCCATTCGGCGTAGCCGCTTGGTACCCCGAACCCTATATAGCTCAGGCTGGCGGCGACCAGGGCCACCGCGCCCAGGTCCAGGGTGATGGCCACTATGAGGGGAGAGAGCGAATTGGGCACGATGTGCCTGAAAAGGATCCTTCCGCGCTTGCTTCCGATGGCCTTTGCCGCCTCTACGTAAGTGCTCTCGCGGATCGTAAGTACCTGCCCTCTTATGAGGCGAGCATAGCTCGGCCACCACACTATGATCAGGGCGAACATCATGTTCTCCAGGTTCCTCGTGAGTATAGACGCGATGGCCATGGCCATGATCAGTGCGGGCAGGGAGAGGAATATGTCAGTGAACCTCATTAGGACCTCGTCGATGACGCCTCCATAGTAACCAGATATCGCTCCAACGACCAGTCCAACGAGGGCGGCGGTCAGTACGACATAGAGGGAGATGACGATGGTCGTCCGCGCGCCCCAAATGACCCCGTAATAGATGTCTGCTCCCATCTCTCCGGTGCCCAGCGGATGCCCGGGGATGAAGGGCGGCTTTGGAAGGTCAAAATCCCTCGGGATGTACATCGCGTCCACTCCCGAGGGGGGTGCGAGGACCGGGGCCAGAATGGCGATGATGATTATGGTGATGATGAGCACAAGCCCCATCATCGCCGTCCAGTTATGCCGGATCAGGTCCCAGGAGTTCTTCCATTCCTTGATCCTGGGCCGTAGCTCGGCGGTGATGTCGCGAATGCTGATGATCGAGCTGTCCGTTGCAGTGCTTGCTGCGGTACGGGATCTGGTGGATATCGCCATCTTATCACCCCAGCTTGACCCTTGGGTCGAGATATGCATACATGATATCCACTACCAGGTTCGCTATGACATAGATGAACGCTATCAGCAGGCAAAAGCCCAGGATCGAGGCGGTATCCATCCTCAATATCGACTTCGCCGACCATCTCCCCAGTCCGGGCCATTGGAAGATAGATTCGGTAAGCACGGCTCCGCTGAGCAGGCCTCCAAAGGCCAGTCCGACGACAGTGGTCGTAGGTATGAGGGCGTTCCTTCGGGCATGCTTCCGTATGACCGCTCTCTCCGGCACGCCCTTGGCCCTGGCGGTCTTTATGTAATCGAGATGCAGCACTTCCAGCATGCTGTTCCTCTGCATCCTGAGGATGAGCGCTATACTGGAGAACGAAAGTGTCACTGCAGGCAGGATCAGATGCCAGATGACGTCAGCGAAGAAGTTCAGATTTCCCATGATCAGGGAATCGACGGTCATGAAACCGGTCACCAGGTTCTTGGTGACCCCGGTCAAGATGAAGATGTCGCTATACCTCCCGCCCTTGGGGAACAGGCCGAGCTGGGCATAGAAGACCAACAACAGGAGAAGGCCGAGCCAGAAGACCGGGATAGAAACACCTATGAGCGATATGACCCGGGTCGTATGGTCGAACGGCCTGTTCTTCTTGACCGCCGATGTGGTCCCCAATGCGATGCCCGCGATTATGGCGATGATGATGCTGGTAAGTGCAAGTTCGAACGTTGCGGGCAAATAGTAGGCTATGGCGTCGGTAACTGGCATCGTCGCGGTCTTCGACCATCCCCAGTCCAGGTTCAGTATGCCATTGAGCCAGTAGAAGTATTGAACATAGACGGGTTCATTGAAATGGTATTTCTGGTAGACGTCGGCTATCTGTGAGGCGTTCATCTTTTCATTGATGTATGCCGCAGCAGGGTCCCCTGCCATCCGGGTCAGGGAGAAGATGATGATGGAAACCCCGATGAGAACGGGTATTATCAATAACAGCCGTCTGAATATATACCGTTTCAGACCCATCAGAATCGATTCATGGAGCCTTTCATCGCTATATAATACATATGATAGTTCTAAGGGCGATACTTACGGAACGAAGGCGGTTCCATACCGCTGGCCAAGGTAAAAAAATAAGAAAAAGAAAAAGAAGGTTGGGAAGGAATTACAGCTCGAACCTGGCGATCGCGGCAACTACCTCGTCCAGCGCGGAGGCGGACGAAGTGCCGGCCGGCAGCTTGGCCGCCTTCAGGTATTCCTTGGCCTTTTCGAGATTGTAGTCGTAGATGGGGACATCAGCGCTGTAGCCGAACATGCCCTTTGGTATGGCTCCGTTAGGCTGCAGTGCGGTGCCCTGCAGGGTGTTCTCGATATAGGTCGAATACTTGAAGGCGTGAGCGAACGCTAGCCTGACGTTCTTGTCGGCGAAGAAGTCCGACGGGACGTTGGTCAGGTCGGGGTTGGCGCCGGTCAGGTTCAGCTTCTGGTTCAGGCCCAGGAAGTCCACGTTGAACGAGGGGGAGCCGGTCCTCAGGACCACGCCTTCCATAGCTTCAAGGGTGGTCTTCTTGTCGCGGGGAATGGCCGCAGCGTCCACATCTCCGTTCTGGAGCTGAAGGATCCTGGTGCCAACCTCGGGGACCTGGCTGATGATCACGTGGGCCAGGGCAGCGGGTTCCCTCCAGTAGTTGTCGTTCCTGTCCAGGTTGTAGTATGCATCAGTGGCGAAATCGCCAAGAACGAACGGACCAGTGCCCATCATGTGAGTGCTCATGAAGGTATATCCGTTCTTGGACAGCCCGCCGTCGGCCTCCACGTAGCTCTTGGAGACAATGGACCCAGCGTTGAAGGCAAGGGTGCTCAGGAACGCAGGGTAGGGCTGGGTCAGGTTGAACTGGACGGTGTCGCTGTCGACGACCCAAATGGCGGCATCGCACATGGCCTGAGTGATCTCGGGCTGCATGACGCCGGCATCGGTGAAGGTCGCCATGCCGTAGTTGTAGTAGTCAGGTATCAGGACCTGACCATACATCCAGAACGGCCCGTGCGGGTCGTTGTACATGAGGCCGCGGTCAAAGCTGTACTTGACATCCTCGGCGGTCATGGGGGTCCCATCGCTGAACTCGACACCGGAGCGGATGTTGAAGGTGTAGGTCAGCCCGTCCGCGGAGATGCCGCCGTTCTCGATCGTGGGGACCTCTGTGGCCAGCATCGGAATGAGGTCGCTGGAAGAGGTGCCGTTGTACCAAACCAGGGTCTCATACACGTTCTGGAGCAGTTCACCGCCCACGGTCTCGTAGTCGACAACTGGGTCGAAGCTCTCTGCATTACCGTCGATACTAGCATATCTAAAGGTCGTAGTGTCGGCGGCCGCCTCCGTCTTGCTGAGAGAGTAGTAGTACAGGTTGGAGTACATGGGGTTGTACGCGTAACCCTCCACCCAGTTCCTCTGCGCGGCGAAGTTGTTGGCCTGGGCGGTCCATACATAGATGCACTCTTCGTACATGTCCATGCTGATCTCTTTGTACAGCGCAGCCCTCTGAGTGTCATCGAGCTCAGCGGCAGCGGCGGCGATCATGGCGTCAAGGGTCGCGTTGTTGTAACCTATCATTGACGCATAGGTCCCACCGGACAGGTAGAAGGGCTGGAGATAGTCGTCCGGATCAGCATAGTCAGGCGCCCATCCGAGGAACATCGCGGCCATCTTGCCGGTCTTCCTGTACTCGAGGTAGTTGGACCATTCGAGAGGAGTGACCGTAATCTTGATCTTGCCGGGGTTCAGGGACTCTAGGCCTGATTTGATCAGTTCACAAGCGGTCTGGCGGGCCGTATTTCCGGAATTATAGAAGATCTCCAGATTAAAGCCCTTATCGAGCCAGTTGTCTGCCTGCTCGCTCTTGCCCTGATTGCCAAGGACCAAGACGGCGGCAGCAATCGCGGCGATCAGCAATACGGCTACGACGATGACCGCCAATAGCTTCTTGCTCATGCCGCGTTTTTTTGCAGCAGGTGCACTTCCTTCCATTTAGTTTCCTCCTTAATGACGTCTTCCCGTTATGAAAAATGGGATAGACATTACCCCTTGATAACACAACTGAGCTATATAATAATTATTGGACATTTCATAAATTGTTTAGGATATCCAGCATCATATATTATCGATAATTCTATATTTCTATAATCGTAGAAAAGACTGCAAATTTATCAATTATCGAAATGACTTCTGATTGTCTGGAACAAAAAAAAGGCCACGATGGTCGTTCATGTTCCCGGGCCTCACCCATCAAGGGCGATGGAGGAAACTATCTCAACGTCCGAGGGGTTCATGTCCCAAATCAGCCTGCGGGCCTCCTCGAGCTTGCGGCGCTTGATCGCAAGGTCCTTGCCCTCCTTCGGCCTAGGGTCATCGAGGTCGAAGCCCGCGAGGAATATTCTCTTAGCCCCGAAATGCCGGGCGAGCATCACCGCCCTGTCCCCGTCTGTGAAGCCCCCGAAATTATGCACGCCGTCGAACGGCCGGGATTGGGTTGTAAGGACAATGGGTCCGGTGAACCAGGGGACGTATCTCTCGATGGCCTCAACATTGTCGCCGTGCGCTAGGATCACAACTATCGAACCTTGTGCGTTTGCCGAAAGCTGATCGGGCACGTTCCCATCCAGATCTGTGACTATCACGTCCGGGACCTTCCCGAGGGTGTGCATCAGCGTGGAGGTCGCTCCGTCCGCTGCGATCACCGTTCCTCTTAAAGGCGCTTTCTTCAGCTCTAGTTCAAGGCCGGGCCCGTCGCCTACAACCGTGGCCTCGACGCCCATTCGGCTGCGGAGGCATGAGGGAGCG
The DNA here is from genome assembly GCA_022709105.1 of Thermoplasmatota archaeon. Classification (GTDB taxonomy): domain Archaea; phylum Thermoplasmatota; class Thermoplasmata; order Methanomassiliicoccales; family Methanomassiliicoccaceae; genus UBA6. The sequence goes on from JAKIXL010000035.1 coordinate 8,915, forward strand.
CACGTCTCCTTGCCCTTTGCCAGCTCATAGAGCCTCAACGCAGCAAGCTCGTCCTCTCGGATCGAAAAGCCGAAATCGCTCGCAATGCGAAGGTAGTGAGGTTCCCAGTCCGCATAGTCCATCGGTCCGCTCACTCCGCGCTCTCCACTGGATCGCCGCTCTCCGCTCCCTTCTGTTTCCCGTTCATCCCCCTCAAGGACGTATTGAGAAGGGCCCCGAAGACCGCCAGAAGGAACCCGGCCATGATCTCCAAGAAGATCACCGCTTGATCATAGTTGCGGAACCCAAAGAAAACCTGAGTAGCGTCCAAGGCCCCCTGGAGGATGAAGCCCAGGGCGAATATCGTGACCGAGGCAACGAGATACGAGTACTGAAGAACGCCCTTGGACAGATAGTCATTGATGAACAGGCCGACCTGGAAGGTGAAGTAGGCGAACACGCACATCCACATGAAGCCGCCCACGAACAGCACGATCTTCTCCAGCACCTCGGCCTCGGGGTCCGACAGAGCCGCGTCCAGTCCGTAAAGCAGACCTAACAGGAATATCATGATCGCCAGCACAGCGAAGGGTAGCATGGTGCTTCCTTCCTTCACCGCGGTTTGCGTCTCCTTCCACCACTCCCTTGCCCTATCTCCGGCCTTGTACGCGAACATAACCAGGTACAGGCCGACGACCGCCCAGATCATGGCCAGCCCCATGTTGGTGAACGACACCTCGGCTGAGCCCTGGAACAGCATTATGATGGGGTCCAGGAGAGCGAATATGCCGAACACGAGAAGCGCCAGGCCGATGGGTACGACGATGCGCTTTCTGACCTTTTCGTCGTTCAGCATTTTGATCAGGATGTAGTACGTGCCTTCGACCGTGGGCACCTGCTTGACAAAGACCTTGCGCACGGAGTCGACCTTCACCCTCGAAGAGACCACGGGATAGATGTACTCATCCTCAGCTCCGTCGGAGACCAGCACGACCCGGTCAGGCCTTACAAGGCCCAATACGGTCTCCAGCTGTGTAGAGAGCACCAGATCGCTCTCGTATCCAACGTGCACGTCCCCGCAAATGGTGGCGATCTCCACGTCCATTCCCTTCTTGATCATCTCATCGTAGATGCTTATGGCCGCCAGAAGGGTGTTGGTATCTGAGTCTTCAGCGTCCTTGAGGCCCAGCCCTATAGCTGCTTTGAGATTTTCCTCCCGGCCGACGAAAGGACTGTTGAGACCGGCCTTGACACCGAAGTCATCGTCCCGGTCCACGCAGAGAACTAGAATCCTCATTTTGATTCTCTATTTGGTTACATTCTAATTAAATTTCCCCTTCCATCCTCACCTGGGTGACCGGACAGCAGATAGTTGCTTAATGCAGAGCTAGCTTCTCACGGGCATTCTGTGCCGGTCAAAGTGTGTAGAACCTTCGGGGACCCGTCTTCCAAGATGCTGCTCGAGTTTGGTTCTCATTGATCGGCCACATTCATAAATGCCGCTGACCAGGTCGCCCTCTGGAAGGATCTGGCATGAAGGATGGACCATAGTGCCAAGGCCGATGACATCCGCCGCGCGGCCAAAGCCTTGGCCGCCCGTGCTCAATGATGGTGGCGAATTACCATATCAAGTGAGGGTCCGAACGAAGGCGTCTAAGAGCCCATCGGTGCCAACGGCCTTGCGGCCATCCTTATGTGTCCCGATGAGCCGGCATATAACTTCGAGCTCGGTTGCCGAGGCCTTCCACCGCAGCAATGGACGACCTGAACCAGATCACCGATCGATGATCTCTGATCAAATGGGCTGTTCTTCGAGGAAGACCCTTCCATGCCAGGATATCGCAGCAATGGTCCTTTCCAGGCAGAGGTGTTGGCTTGCCCGAGGGAACGCTGCCCCCCATATTGCCGTCGAGACTTGTGGTCAAGAACGTCGAAGGGGCGCAAAATTATGCACCGTCACTGCGGCAACCTGAGCCATATGAGCATCCTTTCACATAGGGAGGGTCGCAGGAAAGGGAGCCGATCTGAAAGATTTTCGATCCCTTCACCGCATCTTAGTGCTGATGTCCATTTTTGGGGGCCCCTGAGGCCATCACCGGACCGTTCCAGCGTCCAGGAGCTGGAGCAGCAGTTCCTCTATCTTTTCCGACCCGTGGCCCGTGGACAGCGCGGTCATCTCCCGGCCGTAGCAGAGGCCGGGCGATGATGTTCACTAAATCGCGATCTAAAGGACCGTGCAAAAAGCGCCGTCCGACTCAAGCTGGTAACTGCCGGTGGACAGAGAGGAGCGGGGCTTGATCTTCGGGTCGATCCAAAACGGACGATCGGGATCTGCCGCCGGCAAAGAGAGGTCTGCATTAATGACATGGAACGCATCAAGGACCATCGTCCATGGTGCCGCGACTATATCTCAAAAGGTGAGTTTTCTGACAAAATGATTATAATAATGGAGGATAATCCGACGCTCGGCAGGTCCATGGAAAGGTCATCTGGTCTGAAGGAATGCCCTCGCTGCGGGCTTAGAAATCGCCAAGGTGCTTACCAATGCGATTTCTGCGGCTGGGACTTCAAGGCCGCTACCGATGACTGGATGGGGCAAGTGAACGACCTGGAGCGCATCGGGCGTGACGTCGAGCTCTCGGACATGGATACGTCCGTTCGCTCCAGGATCGAGCTGA
>JAKIXL010000036.1:0-6771 GCA_022709105.1 Thermoplasmatota archaeon
GGCCTTTTCCACGACCGCCTCGACCTCATTGTCATCAAGGCGGCGGAAGTTGGATCCCTTGCGGACGATGCCTATCTCTACCGACTTGGGGTTGAGCTTCTCTTCCTCAGTGGCCTTCTTAAGGGCTTTAAGGCCTAGGACGATAGCATCGTCCATATCCATCCCTTCCTGGAACTGTTCCTCGAAGACCTCCATGACAACGTTGCGGCCGGCTCCGATGCTGCCTGCCTTGTACGAGACCAGCGCTCCCGAGGGATCGGTCTCGAATAGATGAACGCCTTGGTCATCGACACCTGCGATCAGCAGAGCGGTCCCGAACGGCCTGACCCCACCGTACTGAGTATAGTTCTGCTTGTAATCGCAGATCTTCTTGACCAGCATCTCTACGTTTATTCTCTCATCATAAGTTATCTTGCTGATCTGGGCGGTCACCCTGGCATGGTCCACAAGGACCCTGGCGTCAGCGACCAGACCCGATGTCGCGCACCCGATGTGCTCGTCGATCTGGAATATCTTTTCGATGGACCTTGGCTCCATGAGGCGGCTGGCGATGCGCTTGTCAACGATGAGGACGGCCCCGTCCTTGAACTTCAAACCTACCGTGGTGGTGCCTCTCTTGACGGCCTCCCTCGCGTACTCCACCTGGAACAGCCTACCGTCAGGCGAGAACACTGTGATGGCCCTATCATATGCCATTTGTCCTGGTTGCATCTATGTCACTCCTAGACTATGCGGATTTCACTAAAGCGCTTCGGTAATATATAGCTTAATATGTGTAGCAGAAAAAAATTGCGCCGGGCACTCCGACATCTCAGCTCCTGGCCCTTCGCCCCTTTTCATTCAACGCTGGTCCCGCAAGGTTCTCAAGGTACCCGACGTCCGGAGGGTGGTGATAGGGCTTCCGGTCAATCCCGACAGGGCCTTGAGGGCGCGGTCGCGGTCGGACCCGCTCACTCTGAATATGCCCCTTCGCCCATCGAACTGGATGACCTTGAAGCGAACGCCTGAACGGTGCAATGAGGAGTTCAAGGTGCCAAGGAGCTCCTCATCTGACATATGGTGTTCTCCGCTTGTCCTGAACGCGATATATCTGCGCCTGCCTCTCTTGGACTTAACCACCATGTCGCGATGGGGCCGCCTGCAGGTCCGCATCCAACGAGGAGCTCACTCCTGTTATGACGACCAGCAGGCTCACCTTGCCCTCCATATCCGGCTCAACGGAGCAGCCCCATATAATCCTTGCTCGGGGACTGAGGCGAGAGGAGACCATCTCAGCTGCCTTCTCCGCCTCTCCCACGGTCATATCCGGTCCGCCGACCACTCGAATGAGCGCGCCCTTCGCCGTGGACATGTCGATGGTGCCGAGCAGCGGTGACTCCAAGGCCTCGCTCACTGCCTGGTGCACCCTATCGCTGCCGTCCCCGCTCTCCCCCATCCCTATCATCGCCATGCCCCCGTCCTTCATAATTGTATTAATATCGTTGAAATCGACGTTGACAAGACCAGGCTTGGTGATGACCTCTGTGATGCCCTTGATTCCATACATCAGGACCTCATCCGCCACCTTGAACGCGGCCTCAAGAGGAAGCTTGGGGACCAGTTTCAATAGCTGATCGTTCAGGACCACGATGGTGGTATCACAGTTCTCCCTCAGGACCTTCAGCCCCTTCCTCGCGTTCTCCATTCTAAGCTTTCCCTCGGCCTTGAACGGAAGGGTCACGATCCCCATGGTCAAGGCCCCGGAGCGCCTAGCCATCTCTGCGACGTAGGGGGCTGAGCCGGTGCCAGTGCCGCCTCCCATGCCCGCGGTGACGAAGACCACTCTGCTCCCCTCGATATATCGCATTATGTCTTCACGGGCCTCCTCGGCCGCCTTTCTCCCAACATCAGGGATGGCACCGGCTCCCAATCCACGCGTGGAGGCCTTTCCTAGAATAATCTTATTGGGCGCCCTGATGGCCAACAGGTGGCGGGCATCGCTGTTTGCCGCGACCAGGGTGGCCCCGGTGATCCCGGAATTAGTCAGGCGGTTGATGGTATTGGAGCCCCCGCCTCCGCATCCGAAGATGGTTATGCTGATCTTGATCGATTCCACCAGCTTCCTTAGGTCCTCGTCATCTATGCTGACCGTCCCCTGGCCACTAGCCCCCGGCTCGAGATCGGGGTCGGAAAGGAACGACCCATCACTGTCAACTGTTGTTCTCATGTGCATCCCGCTTCGATAAACATATCTGCATCGATAAGATAATATAAAAATGTATATCGACAGCTCTGGACAATAACGGTTACGATACGGCCGATTATCGACCCTGGAGGAACCCCCATGGTCAAGCTGGGATCATACGAATTCGAACACGATGCCGCATCCGGGGCATTCGGTGGCCCTTTCTGGAAGCGGAGTGCCGCATTCCGGACAGAACTCCTGAAGAACGGCCCCACATTGGCACACCGCGTCGTTTGGGCCTACCACCTGACCACAGGCCGGACAGGCACTAGTAACGAACGGTCGGAACTGTTCTCCGCAATTCCCGCAAATGGACGCGCTCTCGCTGACCAAGGACCCACAGGACGGACAGGCGAAAGAACCTCCTGGAGAGACGAATATGGCTCCGCAAGAAGAACAAGTGCCCATGCCTTCAAGCAGGCCGGCTCCACATACTGGGCATCGGGACACCGCCTCATCCGACAGAGGCTCTTCTCTCATCCTTTTTAACCTGAACGGCGACCCTATGTCCTTGGTGGTCGTGCCCTCCCTGCCCCTGACCGCATATTTCAGATGGCAGTCGGGGCAACACTCCACGCGCTCCAAGCAAGACCTGTGGAACGTTCTCCTATGGCAATATGCATACTCCGACTCGCTCTTGATCTTGCCAAAGCATATTCCGCAGACAATATCGGATTGTTCCTTATCGGTCACGATGATCCGCGGACGGCCTCGGCGTACATCGTCCTTGCCCACAGGTCCGCGCAATCGGGCCAGCTTCCTAATGAACCCTTCCAGACCGGAGCTCGCCAGGAGCCCTTCCAGAGGGTGAGCGGCTTTGATCACGGCGGCCTTGAGCTGAGTTCTCCTTTAAGCAGGTTCTTTCTATGTTTGTAGGGTTGATAATGACGCTGGAGCACTGACAGGCCGCAGGCCGTCGAAATGGTTACGAACGTTCGTATAAGTCACCCATAGGGAACGAAATCTTTTTAAATGACAATGGCGAAGTGGGTGCACAATCCGACATATGGGGCAATCTTCGATATGTTAATATACGAACATTCCATTTCCGGCAAAAAGCACCCGGGCCATGACCAGGATTCGCACGCGGAAAAGGCACGGTCCTTGGTAACCGGAAGCTACTTGTCCAGTAGGTCGGGAACGACCGGGACAGTCCACCTAACGGGACCAATCTCGGTTATAGGAGGATCGATGCTCGCGAACGGGTCGGAAACAGCTCTGAAAACCGTCAGGCAACTGGTCAAAAAAAGCCCAAATCGTACATCATACAAGGACGAATTATCGATGGAGAAGAATTTTGGAGGAGCATAAATGTCGGAAAAGACAGGTGCAGTAATGGTCGTCGGAGGAGGTATCTCCGGCGTACAGACCGCATTGGACCTCGCTGAGTCTGGGTTCAAGGTCTACCTGATAGAGAAGACGCCAAGCATCGGTGGGGTCATGTCCCAACTGGACAAGACCTTCCCGACGAACGATTGTTCGATGTGTATCCTCTCGCCTAAATTGGTCGAGGCTGCCAGACATCCTATGATCAACCTCATGACAATGTCCGAGGTGGTCGATGTCTCCGGTGAGGCCCCCGATTTCAAGGTGAAGGTGCGGCACAATCCTCGCTATGTCGACATGGACAAGTGTGTCGGATGCGGCATCTGCGCTGAGAAGTGCCCGGTCAAGGTCCCCAATGAGTACGATGCGAACCTAGTGGAAAGAAAGGCCATCTACATCCCGTATGCCCAGGCCGTTCCGCTGAAGTACTCGATCGATGCGAGCAAGTGCCTAAAGCTCACCAAGGGCCGCTGCGGGCTGTGCGAGAAGAACTGCCCGTCCGGCGCCGTCAACTATGAGGACAAAGCGGTCGAGGAGACCCTGGACGTGGGAGCTATCATCCTGGCCCCTGGTTTCTCGGCCTTCGATGCCCGCCTCAAGAAAGAATATGGTTATGGGGAGTACCCCAACGTGGTCACTTCTCTGGAGTTTGAGAGGTTCCTGAGCGCAACTGGCCCGTATGGAGGGCATGTGGTCAGGCCTTCTGACCAGAAGACCCCCAAGAAGGTCGCCTTCCTGCAGTGCGTTGGGTCAAGGGACGAGAAGGTAGGCAACACCTATTGTTCCTCCGTCTGCTGCATGTACGCGATGAAGCAGGCCATCATCGCCGGTGAGCACACCGCCGGACTGGAGCCTCACATATTCTTCATGGACATAAGGGCCGTAGGGAAGGAGTTCGAGGACTACCGCAACAGGGCCGAGAAGGAGTATGGGATCAAGATGCACCGCTCCTCCAGGGTAGCGAGCATCCATGAGGACCCTGTCACCAAGAACCTGTTCCTAAGGTACTCCGCCGATGGCAACGTGGTTGAGGAAGAGTTCGACCTAGTCGTCCTTTCCCTCGGTCTGGAGCCTCCCAAGAGCGCCGGCGCCCTGAGCAAGATATTCAACGTCAACCTGAACAAGTTCGGCTTTGCGGGCACCAATGTGTACAGCCCGCTGACCACCAGCCGCCCCGGTATATTCGTTACCGGCGCCTTCGCTGCTCCAAAGGACATCCCGACCTCGGTCGCCGAGGCCTCGGGCGCCGCGGCCAAGGCCGGTGCCTACATATCCAACAAAAGGGGGCACATGGAGGAGGTCAAGAAGGACGAGATCGATGTCGAAGGCCAGGAGCCCAGGATCGGTGTCTTCGTCTGCGACTGCGGTATCAACATCAAAGGCACCGTGGATGTGCCCAAGGTCGTCGACTATGCCAAGACCCTGCCCAACGTGGTGTTCGCGGAGGAGAACAAGTACTCCTGCTCTGCCGACACCCAGGGCAAGATAACCGAGACCATCAAGCGGGAGAAGCTCAACCGGGTCGTGGTCGCATCCTGCACCCCTCGTACCCACGAGCCTCTGTTCCAGAGCACGCTGAAGGAGGCAGGGCTTAACCCCTACCTGTTCGAGATGGCCAACATCAGGGACCAATGCTCATGGATCCACATGGGAGAGCCCGAGAAGGCCACGCAAAAGGCCAAGGACCTGGTCAGGATGGCCGTCGCCAAGGCCCGCCTGCTCGAGCCGCTGTACGAGTCCAAGCTGCCCGTCACCCACTCATCGGTGGTCATAGGGGGCGGCATCTCTGGTATGACCGCAGCCCTCGATATGGCAGCCCAGGGGTACCATGTTGATCTCCTAGAGAGGACCGCAGAGCTCGGCGGCAACGCCATGAAGATCTACCACGAGGAGGATGGCCGCAAGGTCCGGGACTTCGCCAAGGAGATGATCACCAGGGTGAGGAACAACAAGAACATCACCGTCCACCTGAACACCGAGGTCAAGGACGTCAGCGGGTTCGTCGGCAACTTCAAGGTGAAGACCTCTGACGGCGCTGAGCTCGAGACCGGAAGCATAGTGGTAGCGGTCGGTGCCGAGGAGTACAAGCCCAAGGAGTTCCTGTACGGACAGGACAAGAGGGTCGTCACCCAGCTTGAGCTCGAGGAGCAGATGCAGAAGGGCCCTGTCGCTGCCAAGCAGATCGCCATGATCCAATGCGTCGGTTCCAGGAACGCAGAGGCGCCCTATTGCAGCCGTGTCTGTTGCGCCAATGCCATCAAGAACGCCATATCGGTGAAGAAGGCCAACCCGAAGGCAGATGTGTATGTGTTCCACAAGGACATCCGTACCTATGGGTTCCGCGAGGACCTCTACAAGGAGGCAGGTCAGGTCGGCGTCAGGTTCGTAAGGGTCCCCGAGGACAAGCCCCCAGTGGTCACCAAGGAAGGGAACGATCTGAAGCTGGTCGCAAGCGACACCATCCTGGGCGAGGACATCATGCTGAGGCCCGATCTGGTCGTCCTGAGCACCGGCATCCGGCCGCATGCCGACAACGAAGATCTAGCCAAGATGCTGAAGGTGCCCCTCAGCAAGGACAAGTACTTCCTTGAGGCGCACATGAAGCTGAGGCCGGTCGACTTCGCCACCAACGGAGTATATCTCGCAGGCCTGGCACACTGGCCAAAGTTCACTGATGAGGCCATCGCTCAGGCTTCCGGGGCAGCTGCCCGCGCCATGACCGTTATTTCGAAGCCCGAGCTGAAGAGCGAAGGCATCATCGCCGCGGTCAACGAGGACATCTGCGATGGCTGCGCCATCTGTGAACCGGTCTGCGAGTACAAGGCCATCACGATAGTGGCCGATCCCAAGAACCCCGAGAAGAAGAAGGCCGTCGTCAACGAGGGTCTGTGCAAGGGATGCGGCTGCTGCGTCGCGGCCTGCCCGTCCGGAGCTATGGAGCAAATGGGCTTCAAGAACGCACAGGTCATAGCCGCGATCGACGCCGCTCTCGAGGAGAGTGAGTGAACATGTCATCCACACAACAAGAACACCAGGCCGCCCCCGCGGCGGCCAAATCCGCGGAAGAGACCTTCGAGCCTAAGATCTTGGCCTTCTGCTGCAACTGGTGCTCCTACGCCGGTGCGGACCTGGCAGGAGTTTCCAGGCTACAGATGCCGACCAACTTCTTGGTGCTTAGGTCGATGTGCTCGGCCAGGGTCGACCCCGAGTTCGTCCTCCGG
>JAKIXL010000036.1:6781-11185 GCA_022709105.1 Thermoplasmatota archaeon
AGGGCGCGGACGGCGTCCTTGTACTGGGATGCCATCCCGCGGACTGCCACTATATCGGAGGCAACTATCGCGCCAGGAGAAGGATCGCCTTGCTCAAGATGCTCCTTGAGCAGTACGGCCTGGACCCCGACCGGCTTCAGCTGGAGTGGGTGTCCGCCTCCGAGGGCGTGAAGTTCCAGTCCACGATAACGGACTTCATCGAGAAGATCAGAGAGATGGGACCGAACCCGCTGAAGGAGGCCGAGGGAGAAGACCCCCGCGGAATTAATGCTTCGCACCATTAAGGAGGAACAGAACATGGCAAAAGTCAAGATAGCACAGTATTGGGGCGCCGGCTGCGGAGGTTGCGACGTGGCCCTCCTGGATATCGACGAGAAGATCCTGGGGGTCGCGGAGATGGCCGATATTGCGTTCTGGCCCATAGCGGTAGATACGAAATTGAAGGACGTCGAGGCGATGCCTGACAAGAGCATCACACTGACGCTCTACAACGGCGCTGTCAGGAACAGCGAGAACGAGCACGTGGCCAAGCTGCTCCGCCAGAAGTCGGCCATCATGGTCTCCTTCGGCTCCTGCGCTTGCTTCGGAGGCATTCCTGGGCTTGCGAACGTGACCAACAAGAAGGACCTCCAGGACTATGTCTACAACACGACGTTCTCGACCGTCAACCCGAACCGCACCCGGCCTCTGCCCAAATACCAGGCCCCCGAGGGCGAGCTGACGCTGCCGGTCATGTACGATACCGTTCTCACCCTCGAGGACGTCGTCGATGTAGACTACTACATGCCCGGCTGCCCGCCCACCACCGAACAGATCAATCAGTTCCTGGACATCGTGGAGAAGCACGTCAAGGAAGGAGCCCCTCTGCCCCCCAAGGGCGCTGTGATCGCTTCTGAGAAGACCCTTTGCGATGAGTGCGGCAGGACCAAGGAGGTCACCACCATAGAGAAGATCAACATGCCCTACGAGATCGACATCGACCCGAAGAAGTGCATGCTGGAGCAAGGGGTCATCTGCCTCGGACCGGCCACCCGGGCCGGGTGCGGAGCGAAGTGCCTTGATGCGAATCAGCCATGCCGCGGGTGCATGGGCCCGACCGCGGCCGTCCTAGACCAGGGAGGTTCGATGCTGAGCGCCCTGGCATCTATCTTCAGGACCGCGGACAACGAGACCCAGCTCAGCGAGGACGACATCCTCGAGCTGATGACGCAGATCAAGGACCCGCTGGGAACGTTCTATGCGTTCACCATGCCCAAGTCGATCATCAAGAGGAAAGTGAAGGAGAAGAAGGCAGGTGTTAAGCAATGACCGGTCCAATAATTTCTGAACCGACCCACAAGTCCGAGTCCAAGAGGATCACCATCGACCCCATCACAAGGCTTGAGGGTCACGGGAAGATCGAGATCTTCCTTAACGACGAGGGCAATGTGGCGAACGCATATTGGCAGGTTCCCGAGCTCAGGGGATTCGAGAAGTTCTGCATCGGCCGCTCAGTCGATGAGCTGAACAAGATCACCCCCCGTCTGTGCGGAGTGTGTCCCGGCGCTCACCACATGTGCTCGACCAAGGCGCTCGACAAGGTGTTCAAAGCAGAGCCCCCACCTGCGGGGAAGAAGCTCCGTGAGCTCTTCTATGCCGCTCACTACGTGCACAGCCACATCGCTCACTTCTACGCCCTGGCGGCCGCCGACTTCGTGCTCGGCCCTATGGCCCCGGTGGAGAAGAGGAACATCCTGGGCGTCGTTGAGAAGGTAGGTGTGCCCATCGGAGCCGAGGTCATCAAGCACCGCTCCTGGGCCCAGAAGACCCAGGAGATGATGGGCGGCAAGGCCACCCACCCCGTGTGCGGGATACCCGGCGGCATGAGCAAGCCGATCACCGAGGAACAGAGGGCGCAGATCGAGACCTGGGCCAAGTCCACCGTGGAGTTCACCAAGTTCACCGCCCAACTGCTGAACGATATAGTGTTGAAGAACCAGGACTATCTCGCTCTGATCACCAACCCCGGCATCTACTACGATGAAACGTACTACATGGGCATGGTGGACAAGAACAACAAGGTGAACTTCTACGACGGCGACATCAGGGTCGTCGACCAGAAGGGCAACGAGATGTGGAAGTTCGACCCCCAGAAGTACCTGGACTACATTGGGGAGCATGTTGAGCCCTGGTCCTACCAGAAGTTCTGCTTCCTGAAGAAGGTCGGCTGGAACGGGTTCTCCGACGGACCTCAGAGCGGCATTTACAGATGCGCTCCGCTGGCCAGGATCAACGCCTCGACCGGCTTCACTACGCCGCTGGCTAACGATTACTACCAGCAGATGAGGGAGTTCTTCAAGGGACTTGGCGTCACCGGACCGGTACACCACACCATGGTCTTCCACTGGGCCAGGGTCATCGAGATGGTCCACGCGGCCGAGCTGATGCTCCAGCTGTCGCAGGACCCGGAGATCACCAGCAAGGATATCCAGACCCGGCCAGGGGAGCCTGGGGAAGGCATCGGCGCCCTGGAGGCCCCAAGGGGCACTCTCATCCACCACTATGTGGCGGACAAGAACGGCATAACCACCGATGTGAACCTGATCGTCGGAACGACCAACAACAACGCCCCGATCAACCTGTCCGTCAGAAGAGCGGCGAAGGCACTGATCAAGAACTGGCAGATCTCCAACGGCATCCTGAACGAGATCGAGATGGCGTACAGGGCGTACGACCCCTGCAACTCCTGCGCCACCCACACTCTGCCTGGGCAGATGCCCCTCAGAGCGGTAATCAGGAACCCCGACGGGTCCATCTACCAGGAAATAAAGAACTACTAAACGCCTTTCTCCAACCCTTTTATTTTTTCATATTTCAACCCTTAGCATTGGCGCTGAGGACTTGGCGACGTGATGATGGCCCGCACAATGCCGTCTATCGGAACGACAGCGCTGCATGGAACGCCCGTTCAATAGTGCGGTCTTGACCGTTGAGGGAGCGTCCGCACTCTAGCGGTGCTCCTAACCATCAAGCTGCCGATGGTCCCCAGATAGATGCCGTCGGCAAGGTAGACCTTGCCTTGACTAACGTCGATCGACCCCTCAGAGAACAAGGGGCCCAGCAGCCTGCCTCTTTCCAAGTTCACCGGAGATCCGCCCAGGCCGCGATTGAATGCCGGCACCATTATGATCTCCTCCGGGACCTCCATGTATCTCTTCATGGAGACCCCCGATATCTGGAAACGAACCCAGCAGGGCTCCTTGCTGATATTGCCCAATGAATCCTCCAGAGCGATCGTGGGATGGTTGTGGCCGATTATGAGCGTCCGGGAGGCCATAACATTGGGGGACGGCCACGTATGTCCGTGCGCGAGGCCCACATCCTCGATGCGGAACCCCGTGGAAGGATAAACGTTCACCCCTTCCGGTAGAAACTCCTCGATGTTCGTGTCATGATTCCCCCGCACCAGGTCCACTGCTGAAAAGTGTCGCTTCAGTGAGCGGAAGAACCCGGGGAGCTCAGCATATTCCTGATGAGTGGATCCAGGCACCTTGTTCTTGATGTCCCCAAGGAGCACAAGGCGGTCCCTGCCCTCGCTGAGCGCGACGAGTTCCCTTTCCATATGATGCGTTCTTGAGGGCACATGGATGCCCTTGGTCCGCATCTCCGACTCCAGGCCAATGTGCAGGTCCCCTACGCATATGGTCCTCTCGTCGCCTATTATCTCAAGCGCAAGATGATCAGGGACCGGTAGGATGTCGGCCATGGTCCTTTTACAAAGAGAGGCGTTGGATAAAGGTTTGCCCTCCCCTATCGCTCAATGACCATGCCTAAGCCGCCCGGCCAGGGAGCGCGGGAGCCCAACACTGAGCGTTCGTTCCATGACCTCATCAAGGTCATAAGCGACCCTATGAAGGGTAGCCCTCCGCCTATCGGTGTCGAAGATAGCGTAACATGCATCAGGGTCGCCATCTCGAGGCTGTCCTACCGAGCCGGGATTGACTATCGTTCCCGAAGCATACCGTCGGATATAAGGCACATGGGTATGCCCCAGAACCAGAAGGTCGCATCTCGCCAAATCCAGCAGCTCTTTGTCGACCTCGTCCTCGAACACATAGTGGTCATCATCAAAGGGAGCACCATGATATATGGCCACTCGAACCCCATCGCGTTCGATGTGCAGGCTTCGCGGCAGCCCCCTCAAGAAATCTCGAGAGGCCTGATCGATATGCTCAGCGGTCCACATGATCGCGCTGGCCGCCGCCAGGTTGAAGTGGATATCTCCAGCAGTGAGCACTGCACGATCGTGGTTGCCCTGGATGGAGATGATGCGGCGTTCTCGGAACAGGGCGATCGTCTCCACTGGGTACGGATAGTAACCTATCACATCCCCCGCGCTCAGGACAACATCCGCACCTCGCTGGT
>JAKIXL010000037.1:0-330 GCA_022709105.1 Thermoplasmatota archaeon
GGGAAGTACTTCACAATATTGCTCTGGAGGCCCTCAGAGGTCATGCGCATCCAGGTTAGGCCGCCCATGCCCTGTCCCTTGGCCCATTCGATGAGCCTGTCGACCTCGTTGCGTCCTACCGCGGCCTCATCGCCCGCCGTGGGCCTCATGAGATCGGCCGTGACGTTCATGCACACGACCCTCCCGCCCTTGGAGAGCACCTTTTTAAAGATCTCGTAGTTCGCGCCCTGAACGATGTCGGTCACATCGTGCAGCTTCAGATCGTATCGGATGTCCGGAGCGTCGGTGCCGTAACTATGCATTGCTTCGTGGAAGGTTACGCGGGGGAAC
>JAKIXL010000037.1:340-10825 GCA_022709105.1 Thermoplasmatota archaeon
GGCCCGCCACATTGAGGACAGGACCTTCTCGACGAGCGCCTGGACGTCCCGGTCGTTCACGAAGGACATTTCGATGTCAAGTTGGGTGAACTCGGGCTGACGGTCAGACCTCGAGTCCTCGTCGCGGAAACAGCGGGCCACCTGATAGTATTTGTCCATGCCGCCCACCATCAGCATCTGTTTGTACAGCTGGGGCGACTGAGGAAGGGCATAGAACGTCCCTGGCGAGATGCGAGAGGGAACGATGAAGTCCCTGGCACCCTCCGGGGTCTGACGGCATAGCGTAGGGGTCTCCACCTCAACGAACCCCAGGTCGTCCAGAGCCCGCCTTGCGGCGGCGATGGCTCGATGCCGAAACCTCAGGTTGTTCGCCATCTGGGTCCGCCTCAGGTCCAAGAAACGATACCTTAGCCGGAGGTCTTCCGAGGGAAGCAGCGATCCCTTCTGATCGGCGACCTCGAACGGCAGAGGTCTTGATGAGTTCAGCAGACAGGCCTCTTCGATCAGCACCTCGAGCTGGCCAGTGGGGTTGCGGGGGTCCTCTGTCCCGGGCACACGATTCCTGACCGTTCCGCCGACCGAGATTACAGACTCTCGGCCGAAGGACTTGAGCATCCTTTCCAGGCTCTCGCGGTCGCCCTCTCCTGACATGGCCTCCGGGTCGTACACCACCTGGGTGGTGCCGTATGCGTCCGCCAGGTCGAAGAAGAGGACCCCGCCATGGTCTCTAGAGAACCTAATCCAGCCGGCCAGCTGTACATGCATGCCCAGATGATCGGCGCGCAGTTCTCCGCAGGTGTGTGTCCTCATCATTTCTAGACCTCTTTAGAAGTCGCGGTCGTCCAAATATGTGGCCCCATCATAAACCATTCGGTAGGGGGCCGTCAATTATCATTGTGGTTCGAGCAAAACCATGAGATGAGGAGATGATCGGCGATCACGATCCTCCCTCCGGATGGTCCCCGGCGATGTTGAGGTCGGGGATGAACTGGTATGGGTCCTTGATCATGTTAAGGACAACATAGGTATTGGTCTTCTTGATCCCATGGATGGTCAGCATCCTTTTTATCAGGTCGGAGAACTGGTCCCTGTTCTTGCAGGCGACCCAGGCTATGGAATCGCATTCACCGGTGACATCAAAGATCGCGAGCACGTTGTCCATCGCCTTGATCTTTCCCTGGACATCGAGTATGTCCCCCTCGGTGTAAATATGGACGAGGGCCATGAACTCGTAGCCCAGCTTCAAGTAGTCGATGTTGGCCCGATAGCCCTTGATTATCCCCTTTTCCTCCAAGTTCTTGACCCTCTGGATCAAGGTCGTGGGGTGAACCCCCAGCCTCTTGGCGATCTGGCGGTAGGAACCTTGACTGGATATGCATAGCTCCTCGATAATCCGCTTATCAAGCCCATCGAGCATTGTAACGACCTAATTGGACAAATGTCTAATGAGATAGGGACTATTAAAACTATTAGGGAGGCCTTTCTCACATTTGTAGGCAAGTTGGTTGTCGCAATAGTTAATATGGGTCAATGATTAAAGAGCGGCCATGACCGAGTTCCTTTATCTGAGCGATCCTGAATGCCGCGTGTTCGAATCCCGGGTCACCGAGGTCCGCGGGGACTGGGTCGTCCTCGAAAGGACCGCGTTCTATCCCGGCGGAGGCGGGCAGGAAGCGGACCGAGGCATACTGTCTGGGCTGGCGGTGGCAGAGGTGAGGAGGGACAACGGTAACGTCCTCCACAAGGTGCCGGGCCATCGTTTTTCGGTCGGCGGGACGGTCCGTGGGGAGATCGATTGGACCAGGAGGCGCGATCTCATGATGGGCCACACCGGAGAACATCTCTTGTTCTCCTGCCTTCAAAGCGTGAGCCCGGAGATAACGGTGGTCAAGATCTCCATAACGCCAGAGAAGAAAAGCGTCATCATCAACGGCGAGCTCGATTGGAGGATGATTGGCCTGGCAGAGGAACGGGCGATGGAGGCCATCTGTTCCAGGCTCGCGGTCAGCGAGAGGACGGTTACACGCGATGATCCCTGCCTCGAAGGGGCGAGGGCAAAGATGGAGCGCATCCATGGGGATGCTGTCAGGATAGTGGAGATCGGGGAACTGGACCGAGCGGCATGTTCCGGTCTTCATGTGCGTAACACGGGTGAGCTCGGCATGCTTTTGGTCACCGGCCTTACATCCGCCAGGCCGGCGGGGGACCTGGAGGTCGAGTTCGAGGTGGGAGACCGGGCCAAGGCAAGAGCGGCCGAGCTCGCCATCATCTCCTTGCACGCGGCAGAGGTCCTTGGGTCCTCGCCCAACAACCTCTTGGGAGCATTGGAGAACGCAGTGCGCGAGCGCGAAAGGGCCGTCTCGGCCCTTCGGAAATATGGCCTCAAAGCGCTCGAGAACCTTGTACCGTCCTCGATCAGCGGGGTTAGGCTGTATTCTGGCATATTCGAGAGCATGGACAAGAGGACCATCACCGACGCTGCCTCTCGATTCATAAAGGAGCACGCGGCGTGCGTGCTGGGGACCGTGGGGGAACGCTTCATGCTGGTGGTGGCCTGCAATCCGTCGATCAAGATCGACTGCGTAGGGATACTTAACAAGGCGTTAGAGCAGGTGGGCGGAAGAGGCGGAGGGAAGGCCAACTTCGCTACTGGCGGCTCCCCTGCGGCAGATGGGGCGGAGGAAGCGATGGTCGCGGCCATAGCGTCCATGACAGACAGTTTGATGAGTTCGGATATCTAAGACCGGGCATCATTATGAGATATTCGGCTAGAAAATATCTTAACTGATTTCCATATATGCTCACCCATGTCCAGCGAGGAGCTCACGAAAGAGAGCATAATAAGGACGGTTAAGGAGCAGAACGTTAAGTTCATCGAGATGCAGTTCTCGGACATCCTGGGCGCGGTCAAGTCCGTTGCCCTTCCCACTTCCAATATCGAGAAGGCGCTGGACGAGGGCATGTTCATCGACGGCTCATCCATCCTCGGCTATGCTACCATCGAGGAATCGGATATGCGGGCCCAGCCGATCCTCTCCTCATTTCAGATCTATCCCTGGACATGCAACGGAGGGATAAGGACCGCACGGCTCTTGTGCCAGATATATGACCATTCTGGATATCGTTTCAAGGGTGACCCCCGATGGGTATTGGAAAAGATGGTGATCAAGGCCAAGGACAAAGGATATGACGTTAACCTAGGTCCGGAGTTCGAGTTCTTCCTCTTCAACCTGGACAGCAGGGGCAATCCGATCGCGGTGCCTGCCGATTCCGCCGGCTACTTCGACCTCATGGCCTTGGACAAGGGAGAGGAGGTCAGGAAGCATATCATGCTGAACCTCGACGTAATGGGCTTTGATTGCGAGGCTTCCCATCATGAGGTCGCGCCCGGGCAGCATGAGGTGGACATGCGGTACAATGATGCCCTAACTGTTGCCGATCGCTTAATGACCTTCAAGCTGGCGGTGAAGACGATAGCGCTCCAGCATGGACTATATGCGAGCTTCATGCCCAAGCCCATGTATAAGATGGCCGGCTCCGGCATGCATGTGCACCAGAGCCTCTCCGGCCCCCGGGGCAATGCGTTCGACGACCCTTCAGGCAAGTTCGGACTGAGCGACGTCGCCATGAAGTATCTGGGTGGTTTGCTGGCTCATTCCAAGGAAACCTGCGCGGTCATCAACTCGCATGTCAATTCGTTCAAGCGCCTGGTGCCTGGTTATGAGGCCCCGTGCTACATCTCGTGGGCTAACATGAACCGGTCGGCGCTCATCAGAGTGCCGGCAGGCCGAGGCAGCAAGGCCCGCGTCGAACTGCGGAACCCCGACCCTGCCGGGAACCCCTATCTGCAGTTCGCCATGATGATAGCCTCTGGTCTCAACGGCATAGAGAAGGGGACCTATCCGCCTGATCCGGTTGAGAAGGACATCTATCACATGAGCAAGGAGGAGAGGCGCCGCAACAAGATCGATTCTCTGCCGGAGAACCTCGGGCAAGCTCTGGAGATCATGTCCGGAAGCGACCTGGTCAGAAGGACACTGGGAGATCATATTTTCGAGCATTATCTTAAGATCAAAGGGGACGAGTGGGACGAGTACCGCACCTGCGTCACGGACTGGGAGGTCCAGAGGTACCTGAGCCAACTTTGAGAGGTTGCCGCACTGTTGCTGGTCTAGCCTCCTGGCAGTTCTGCGATGCCCTTGTCCATTCCCTGAAGCGTAGGCTGGCCCGATCGATAGGTGGTACCGGACCTATCCACGCTGCGCTTCCCTCAGAAGGGCATCACCCCCTAGATCCCATGACCTATGTCATTATGCACATATAGCAGAACGAACCCTGTGTGTTCGTTGCCTTTAGCGGAAAAAGCATTGATCTCTTTCCTGCTTATCCGCCCTCAAGTCCACCATATGACTAATGAAAGACTTTATTATTCGAGCGAGATACCGGAAATCGCAAGTGAAATCTCATGGACATGACCATAAGAGAAGCCAAGGAATTCTTTAGGGCCAACAACATCGAGATGGTCGACTTCAAGATGATCGATCTAGACGGCAGATGGCGTCATCTGACGATACCTGCCGCCAACTTCACCGATTCGATACTTGAGCATGGCATCGGTTTCGATGGTTCAAACTATGGTTATGCTCCGGTAGAGAGGAGCGACATGGTGTTCATACCGGACATAAGCACTATGATCGTCGATCCTTTCACCCTCGTGCCGACGGCCACCATGATAGGCGACGTGATGTCCATAGGCAAGAAGAACGAGCCGTTCAACCAATATCCTCGCAACGTGGCCAAGCGGGCCGAGAGCTACTTGAGGGAGAGCGGGATAGCTGATGAGATGATAATCGGCCCGGAGTTCGAGTTCCATCTGTTCGATTCTGTTTCCTACGAGGTAGGCTCTAGGAGCATGCGATACAGCGTGGATACTCGAGAGGCGGAGTGGAACGCCGGTGCCAGCTCACCGGAGAATAAGGGCTATCAGATCGCTCAGAAAGGGGGCTACCATATTGACGTTCCCAAGGATGTTACTCATGATCTCCGCAGCAGAATGTGCATATTGCTGAACAAGTGCGACGTCCCGGTAAAGTATCATCACCGCGAGGTAAGCGGCTCTGGCCAGGTCGAGATCGAGGTCGAGCTGGGCAAGATGAGCACGATGGCCGACCGGACCATGATGGTCAAGTATATCGTGAAGAACTGTGCCGCTGCCGAGGGAAAGACCGCGACCTTCATGCCCAAGCCCATCTACCTTGAGGCAGGGAACGGCATGCATGTTCACATGCTATTGATGAAAGACGGCCGACCCTTGTTCTATGACCCGGAAGGCTATTCGGGCCTAAGCAGGACAGCTCACTACTTCATCGGCGGCCTGTTAAAGCATATCGCATCCCTCTGTGCCTTGACCAACCCGTCCACCAACTCATACAAGAGGCTGATACCAGGGTTCGAGGCGCCGGTCACCATCGGCTACGCTACGGCCAACCGCAGCGCGGTCATCCGCATCCCCGCCTATGCTCGGTCGCCTGAGGCTAAGCGCTTTGAGCTGAGGAACCCTGACGCGACATGCAATCCCTATTATGCCTATGCGGCCATCCTTATGGCGGGCATCGACGGCATAGAGAACAAGATCGATCCGTCCGATCATTATTGGGGGCCCTTCGACTTCAACCTCTACAATCTGAGCAAAGAGGAGCAGAAGAGGATCGAGTCGTTGCCAAGGACCCTCGTTGAGGCCCTGGACGCCCTCGAGACGGACCATGACTACTTGACCAAAGGCGGAGTGTTCCCGAAAGAGCTCTTGATGCACTGGATCGAGAAGAAGCGCAAAGAGGCGAACATGATCGACCATATTCCCCATCCCGCCGAGTACAAGATGTACTACGATCTATGAACAAGGCATCTTCGGGAGCGGACGCCCCCGTCCGCCCCACCCCATATTTTTTTTGAACGGGTCGTCGTCGGCCTTGTCCTTGGTCCTGCGGCGTTCTTTTCTAGCCGTCCTATTCATATATTTCCGATTCGAATAGACCGTCCCGGTGAGTATGTGTTCACCTGCAGGCGATCGGTGGCCGCCCTTATTGCATTGGGCGTTGTCATTATCGTGTTGATGTCCCCTGTACCTGCCTCTGCGTCTCAAGGGGGGCCAGTAGCGGTCAGCGGCCAACAGATTGATGGGAAGGTCGTCGTTTCTTGGCTTCCACCTGAGGGGCCTTCAGCGGTAATCGTCCAGGCCGGCTGTGAGTGCGTGAACATGTCCATGAGCGGTCTCGGCCAGAACTTCACCTCGCTGTATCCGAACATCACCATGCTGCTGCGAGGTGGTGGCAACATCGCGGGCTTCGCCGTATGGGCCCCTGGCGGGTCGGAGATCGTCCAAGCATATCGGGCCTTAACCGATCAGGAGATGGAGGCCGCTAGAGCAAAGGGCATCAACGTGACAGAGACCAGGATCTGCGTGGAAAGCGTTGCGGTCATCGTTGACCCGCTCGTCGGGATCGATGAAGTGACAATAGATCAACTCAAAAGGCTTCTGGACGGCTCCGTGTCCAATTGGAGGGAGATAGGGGGCGCTGATCTGAAGGTCCGTGTGTTCCTTCCATCCCAGACAGAGAGCCCCTTCCTCTTCATTAACGGTTCGGTGATGGGAGGGGCGCCGTTCGTTGGATCGGCGACCACTATCTACGATGGGGAGGCGCTTGCGAATAGGGTCGCCAACACAAGCGGTGCGGTCGGCATTATCCGGGCTGGGCCCAAAGGGCCATCGGCAGGCGTGAGCTGCCTAGCGGTGAAGAACGCCTCTGGATCGAAAAGCTACAGGGGAAACGATATCGAGGCCGCTTACAACGGCTCCTATGTCCTTTCGAGATACTACCGCCTTTACGCCAACGGGCCTTTCGAGGGGGCGGCCGCGGCATGGGCGGCGTTCGTCCTCCATCCCCAATATGGACAAAGGCTCCTTGCTGAGAATGGGTTCCTTCCACTGAAAGGCGAGGATCGAGAGAGCTACGCAAAGAACATAGGGATGACCTCCCCCGATGTGGGTTACCGCGTTGTGCGGCGGTCCTCCGATGGGACGTCCTCGATCTTCAATGTCAGTACCACCCAATTGATAGATGCCAATGTCACCGCAGGCATGAGCTATGTATATACGGTGAGCGTGCGGAACGGCTCTGAACATGTGGCAAGCGCCTCACCGATAACCGTCACCGTATCTCTGCCTGATGAGGGTCCGGGGAGTGTCTTGAAACCTCCTGCCAGCACAGTGGTGCTTGTTCTGGCCTCTCTAGGATTGGTCAGCGTAGCGATATCGGCTACATTGATGCTGTTCAGGCGCCGGTGACGGCGCCTAACCCCTTCCGGCCTCGACCCTCGGCCGTCGAAAAGGTTTAACTAGGCCAAGGCAATCACAATGGTCGTTGCCATGATGCCAGGTATGAGGGGGGTGAACCCTCGACAGATGAAGCAGGCGATGAAGCGGATGGGCATCACCACTGAGGATATCAGCGGGGTGGAGGAGGTCGTCATCCGCACCAAGGACAAGGAGTACGTGATCAAGGATGCGGCCGTGACCATCATGGAGGTCCAGGGCCAAAAGACGTTCCAGATCATCGGCGAGCCTACGATCTCCGCCCGAACGGCCAGTCCTACGGTTAAGAGCGGAGAGCAGCAGGTTCCGGAAGAAGATATCGAACTGGTCATGTCTCAGACCGGAGCAGGGCGGGACCAGGCGGCCAAGGCCCTAAAGGAGAGCGGCGGGCAGCCTGCTGAGGCCATATTGAAGATAATGTCATCGTGAGGGAACATGTGCTTAGCTATTCCAGGTCAAGTGGCCTCCGTCGAAGGGAGCCAGGCCGAGGTCGATTTCGGGGGGGTTATCAGAAAGGTCAATGTATCCCTGGTCGATGCCAAGGTCGGAGAGTGGGTCGTTGTCCACGCCGGGTTCGCCATCGAGAAGATGGACGAGGAGGAGGCCCGCGAGACCTTAAGGCTCTGGTCCGAACTTCTGGACCAGGAAGAGGAGTTTTCTCAGGACTGAACACCCTTATGCATCGGCACCGGTCCCCCTTCGAGGTACAGGTCGCTGATGATCGGACCTTCGAAAAAGTAAAGGGGGAAGGGGCGGTCCCCTTCAATATCTTTTAAGTATCTCAGAGAAGAACCCGGAGTACAACGGCGCTATGGTGTTGTTGCCGGTCATGCGGTCCTTGACCGAGAGCGTTGTCACATAGGCATTAGAGCTTTTAGAGAACAGCATGTCATGCCCGACGCACAGCCCGACAACGATGTTCAATTGAGTGCCAGCCTCGTTGAGCAGTTCGGCCTGATATACTGGATTGCATACCGTTTCCATTTCGCTCTTGAGGCAGTCCTCCTTAGCTATGTCGAACTCCCGCTTTTGCATAGAGAAGTTGCGGCAGATGATTGAGCATACCTCGAACCCCCTGGCCTCCAGCACCTTGGTGAGCTTGATTGCCTCGTCGCGAGCGGCCAGACAGAAAGCGACGCCGATCTTCTTCCATCCCATGAGATCGGCGAAGGCCATGATCTCGGAGATGCGCGGCCTGATCGGGGTGAGGACCCCGTTGACTGGCTGCATGGTTCCCCGCTCGACCTTGGCAGCGTTCTGCATTATCCTGTTTATCTCGGGCTCATGATACCGCTCAACGATCTCGTCCCTGGTCACATCGGAGACGACGGTGGGGCAGTCCTTGAACTTGCCTGGTTCGCCGACCTTGCACCCGGCGTCACCACACCTATCACATCGTGGAAAATCCATGATCTTTCCCTCCCATGCTCTATTTCATGCTCACATGCTCTTTTTTTGGTCGCCTTACGCTCCCAGGTCAGGGAAAAGATTTGGGACAGACGGCGATGCACCTGCCGCATGCCTTCTCCGGGCGGGAGCCATCCCCGATTAGGGCGTTCTCATATTTACCGCATTTGGCCCAATTAATGACCATGTCCCTTTCCTTGGGGTAGTCCTTGAAATCGGGCGATCGGGCCAGGGAGCGAGTGGGGCAATTGTCGATGCAGGCAGTGCAATCGCCGCAATCGTTCTGCATGGGTTCGGTGTTCGCACCCATCGGCATATTGGTCAAGACCGTCCCCATCCTCACTCTGGGACCATGTTCGGGGGTTATCAATAGGCCGTTCCTTCCAATCCATCCCAAGCCTGCCAGGCGGGCGATGGCCTTATGGGATATCGGCCCCAGCAATCTCTCGCGATCAATCCTTTCTGCTGGATCTATCATCCTGGCCTTGTATCCAACGGAGGTCAGGGCCTCAACTATGCCTTCCCCGGATTGTTTCAGTTTCCTGTTGCACTGCTTGTAGGCCTCTCGGATCTCCTCACTGGTATCATGCATCGCACTTTTCACCGCGGCCTCGGGGATCTCCACCGCGAAGGAAACCGCGCCTGAATACTCCAGTGTGGTGGAGTCCCCTACTGGCAGGTCCTTCAGTGATTCGATGTTCGCAAAACCGACCTTGAACGCCCCCTTCTGGCGCGCGATATCCTGGATACTTTCGATCAGAAGGTCCGGAGAGCTAGAGAACTTATCAGCATCGGCCATGATGTATGATTATTATCGCCATATAGATAGTTTGACGCTAGCTGGTTTGGTTGACCCGAAAGAGCGCAACATCGTTCGTCGCCGATGGAGCGGGAATCATCTTTATTATACATAACGCCGTTAATATTTAACGGTGTTATTGTGGTCGACTATGCTAAGTGCTCAGAAAAGCTAGTAAGCATACTTGGTCTGAAGAATGAGCCTGTCGCGGTCAAGCTGTACAAGAAGGGAGAACCGCTCCCTACGGAGTATCCCCTGCCGGAGAAGAACATCAGGCATTGCCAGTCGATCATGCGGGCAAGAAAGGGAGAATGCCTGCTGGTGCCGGCAAACAAGCATGCATGTCCGGTCGGAGGGTCCGCGCTCGGATTGATTCCCACGCCCGAGAAGGTGGTCCAGGGCACTTTCCACTATACTCTAGGGATGTACGATAGCGAGGAGGCGGCAAGGCATACCATCGAGGTCCGGCCTGCACTGGAGCCGGAGAGCATCGGGGCGACGCTTGTGTGCCCTCTGAGCAAGACCAAGTACGAGCCGGATGTAATAGTGGTGGTGGGGACGCCTGAACAGATCTATTGGCTGATGCCCGCAGCGGCCACCTACATGGAAGGAGGCAGGGTCAACATAAGCACAGCATCGTTCCAGGCAAGTTGCGCCGATTCCACCATCCTGCCGTTCACCACGGGGGCCCCCAACATATCGATGGGCTGTTATGGCTGCAGGAAGGCCACCGACATAGCTCCAGAGGAGATGCTGATGGGGTTGCCTGCTTCCAGCCTGGAGCGGACCGTTGGTATACTAGAAAAGCTCAACGAGAAGGCGATCCCATCCTGCCGGGGACAGTCCAAGGCCTGATGGCAAAAACGTAGAGCTAGACAAAGGCTCGTTAGGCCGGCGTGAAAAAGGT
>JAKIXL010000038.1:0-328 GCA_022709105.1 Thermoplasmatota archaeon
CCCGAGCAGGCGCTCCAGTGCGGATATGATGGTCCGGGCATGCGCGTGGTCGGCGATCAGGCCGTCCATGGCCTGCATCATCTCGGGGGGCATGGTCTTGGACCTCAGCTTGGCGAACAGCAGCCTCTCCTCCTTCCCATAGTGGCACTGCTCGGCGTAGGTCCTGAGGAAATCGACGATGATGGTCAGGAGGCCGTCATCCGGCGCTCCTCCGCCATCGATCGCCCTCCTCTGCTGGTCCAATAGAGCGATCGCCCTTTCGATGAGCCGATGCTCGATCATCAATCGTCCAGCGGGCAACATGGTCCGACCCGGCACCAGGGCCATT
>JAKIXL010000038.1:359-3151 GCA_022709105.1 Thermoplasmatota archaeon
GCCTCAGGGGCGGGCATAGGTGGCCATGGCCTCCCCGTACTGAGAGACCTTGCCCTTCATGGCCAGCTCCAGCTCCTCCTTGGAAGCGCCGGCCCTGAGATCTATCGGACCGGTCAGCCCATACACCTTTAGGTAGTACCGGTGCTCTCCCCCGGGCGGACAGGGGCCCATGTACCCGATCTCATCGCCGGTGTTGGTCCCCTGTGTCGAGCCAGGGAGCTCAGGAGGGTGCGCCGCATTTGATATCTTCTCCGGGACCTTGTCCCTGGACGGGATGTTCCATATGATCCAGTGCGTGAAGGTCCCGGAGGGAGCGTCGGGATCGTCCATGATCATGGCGAAGTAAGGCGCCGTTAGCCCGACGATCGTGATCGCAGGCGATATGTCCTGCCCGTCGCAGGTATGCCTGGCAGGGTACTTCTTGAATCCTAGTTCGATTTTCAGGTCGTTCTTGCTCATGCGCTCGGCCTCTCTGGATGCGCCCCCTCCGGGACGTGCCCGGACGTGGGGCGACCATCGTTCATCATGTCATCACCAGGCTGAAGTATCTTCGCATCCCGCTCCATCAGGGTCCTTCCGGCCGGTCCGCGCCCCTCCGGTCCAAGCTGCCCGCTGGATCACATCTGATGGGGGCGGCAGCTCTCATGGGGTTGAGAGACTAGAGGGACCTCGCTCACTTCCTGGAGGCGGGGCGGACTGGCCCCATAAAGGTCAGGCCAGCTCCGTCCTCTGGATAAGCTGCCCTCCCTTGGACAGGATGGCGTTGATGGCCTCGTCCACATGATCGACCCTGATGATGAGGACGGCGTTCGGCCTTCCCGTGTACGCGTAGGCATACTCTATATTGATCCCTGCATCCCCCAGCATCCTCGATATCTCCCTGAGGCCGCCGGGACGGTCGTGCATCTTGATCCCGATGACCTCGGTCGTGGACACAACGTAACCTAGCGAGGAGAGCTTCTTGAACGCCCTCTCCGGGTCGTCGACCAGCGCCCTGATCACCCCGAACCCGCTGGCCTCGGCGATGGAGAACGCCAGTATGTTGATGTTCTCCGATTCGAGCGCCTCGGCGATGGCCGCGAGCCTTCCCGGCCTGTTCTCGGCGAAGATCGATATCTGCGTGATCGTGTAGGTCATCACAGCACCCTCCTGTCTATCACTCTCTTGGCCTTGCCTTCGAAGCGGGTCAAGGTCTCGGGAGATACCAGTTCCACGTCCACCGCGACATTGAGGTTGTTCCTGAGCTGGTGGGCGACCTTGTTCTTAAGGCGGATAAGGTCGTCGAGCTTGTCCGAGAACAGCTGGGCGCTCTTGAGCTCCACCCTCACCAGCATGGTGTCCAACGCGCCCTTGCGGTCGACAACGATCTGAAAATGCTCCCCCAGCTCAGGGACGGACATCAGAGCGTGCTCGATCTGCGACGGGAAAACGTTGATCCCGCGTATGATCAGCATGTCGTCCACCCGGCCCTGGATCCGTGATATCCGGACGTGGGAGCGGCCGCATCCGCACACGGAGTCCTCGAACGACGTGATGTCCCCTATGCGGTAACGCATCATCGGCAGGGCCTCCTTCTGAAGCATGGTGATCACCAGTTCTCCCTTCTCCCCCGGCCCCAGGCGTTCCCCGGTCTCGGGATCGATGACCTCAACATACGCGAGGTCGCCCCAGATATGTATGCCGTTCTGCTCGCTGCACTCGGTGAACAGAGGTCCCGAGAGCTCTGAGGTGCCGTAGATGTCGTATGCCTTGATGCCCGTGGAGCCCTCTATGCGGGCCCTCATCTTCTCCGACCAGGGCTCCGCTCCCAGGACCGCGGTGCGAAGGCGAGTGTCCCGCTCGAAGCTGACCCCCATCTTCTCTGCCACCTCGGAAAGGTGCAGCATGTACGAGGGGGTGCACGCGATCGCAGTGACCCTCAGGTCCTGGATGAGCTCGATCTGCCGCTCGGTGTTGCCGACCGAGGCGGGCACCACCGTCGCCCCCATCCTCTCCGCGCCGTAATGAAGGCCGAGACCGCCGGTGAACAGACCATAGCCGTAGGAGACCTGGAGCACGTCCCTGCGGCCCAGTCCGATGGAGGTAAGGCCTCGGGCCACGGAGATGGCCCAATTTTCCAGGTCCCTGTGCGTATACCCGACCACGGTCGGCTTTCCGGTGGTCCCGGACGATACGTGGTAGCGAACGAGGTCTTCCTGGCCGCCGATGAACATGCCGTCAGGGTAGTTGTCCCGGAGGTCCTTCTTGTACATGAACGGCAGCTTGACGATATCGTCCAGGGACCTGATGTCGTCAGGATGCACGTTGTGCTCCTTCATCCGGGAGCGGTAGAAATCGGAGAAGGAGTACAGCCGGTAGACCAAGGTCTTCAACAGCTTGAACTGCAGCGCTTCTATCTCGGTCCTCGGCATCTCCTCGATTCGGGGGTCCAGGTACTTCACATCATCACCTTTAGGTTGACCGGGCGATCATCGCGAAACGCCCGGGGGACGTGACCTGCTGGGGCATGGCGTGGCCGATATTTCATCCTTCCCGAAAATCGGTGGCCTGTCACGGCCGGGGGAGGTGATTGATTGGACCTAGCATAGACCGGCCCGAGGCCGGCCATTGTCCTCGGGACGCTCTCCTCGGCCATGCCCGTGGAGGAGGCGGTCGATGCCAAGGTTTCCGATCATCTCGCCCTCAGCGGCGATGCCGCTTTCCGCCATGCGCTCCGGCCTGATGCTCAGCGAGCGTTGAACGTGATGCCGGACCTCTTGTCGTCCTGATGCAATGGAAGGCGGGACCGGCGG
>JAKIXL010000038.1:3161-10580 GCA_022709105.1 Thermoplasmatota archaeon
ATCTCTTATCTGTATAAAGAAAGGTGCATCGGTCATCGAACGGGCAGGAAATATTATGAACAACGAACCGGCTTGATGACCGGGATCGTTATTACCGAGGACCATATGGGCCGGGACAGGGCCGTCGGCATAGTCTGCCTTGTCATCATCGCGGCGATCGTGGTGATCGATAGTTACACCGTGATCGGGGTAGCTACCGGGGTCCTATACATCGTGCCGGTCGGGACCACAGTGCTTTCCTCGAGCAGGAAGCTCACCATCTGGATGGCCGTAGCTTCTTTGCCCTTGATCGCTCTGGGATATCTCATATCGCCTCCCGGCCCCCTATATTTCGGCCTGTTCAACAGAGGCATTGCCGTCGTGGCGGTGGCGTTCATCACGTTCACGGTCCTGATGGTGAAGAAGAACGAGGAGCGGAGCAGGGAGTACAGCGCGGCCCTCCAGAGGTCCAACGCTGACCTTCAGAGGTTCGCGTACGTCGCCTCGCATGATCTCAGAGAGCCGTCGAGGATGGTCATCAATTTCCTGGGCCTTTTAGAAAGGAAGTACGCTGATGGGCTGGACGACACCGCCAGGAACTATATCCGATATGCAGTGGACGGCTCAAAGAGAATGGAGGCCTTGATAGAGGACATCTTGGCCTACTCTCGGGTTGAGAGCAGGGCATGCCCGCTACGACCTATGGACGCGGAGGAAGCTCTGGCCATTGCGCTGGAGGACCTCTCCAGAGTGGTGGAAGAGAGCGGCGCGAAGGTGACCCATGATCCCCTGCCGACGGTCATGGCCGACCGCTCTCAGATCGTCCAGCTCCTTGAGAACTTGATCGGGAACGCCATCAAGTATCGCGGCGAAGCTAGGCCTTTGGTCCATGTGCAGGCCGTCCGAAAGGGAGATGCATGGCAGTTCTCGGTGAGCGACAACGGCATAGGGATGGACATGGCCTACGCGGGAAAGGTCTTTGAGATGTTCCAACGCCTGCACTCTAGCACAGAATACCCGGGGACCGGCATCGGCCTCGCCATAGCCAAGAAGATCGTGGAAAGGCACGGCGGCAAGATATGGGTGGAGAGCGAGATAGGGAAAGGTTCAAGGTTCTTCTTCACATTGCCGGACAGGAGTTGAGCTCTTTGGCCGAACCTATCATCATCCTAATGGTGGAAGACAACGAAGGGGACGCCTTCCTGACCAGGGAGCTTCTTAAGGAAGCGAAAGTGACGAACGTCATCCACATCGTGAAGGACGGCGTGGAGGCCATGTCCTTCCTCCACAA
This sequence comes from Thermoplasmatota archaeon, assembly GCA_022709105.1. Lineage (GTDB taxonomy): Archaea > Thermoplasmatota > Thermoplasmata > Methanomassiliicoccales > Methanomassiliicoccaceae > UBA6. Next base: position 4,432 of record JAKIXL010000038.1, read on the forward strand.
AGAGGCCCCTTTTGCCGACGCCCCGACCCCGGACCTGATCCTCCTCGATCTCAAGATGCCCCGCATGGACGGTCATGAGGTGCTCGCGCGGATCAAGTCCGATCCGGACCTGGAGTGCATACCCGTGGTCATCCTGACCTCCTCAGAGGCGGACGAGGACGTTCTAAGGGCCTATAAGCACAATGCGAACTGCTATGTGACCAAGCCTGTGGGCCTGGAGCAGTTCAGCAAGATCGTCCGATCGATCGATGATTTCTGGCTTAGCGTCGTCAAGCTCCCGACAAGGCTGGACAAGTAGACCTTATTTATCGGGGAAACGTCCTCCGGCGGTGCGCGGGATCACTTGGCCTGGTAATGCTCCTCCACCGAATAGTGGCCGATCTCCCCGAAGGTCCGGAGTCCTTCGGCCTCGATGGTAGAGACCGCCCCGTGCCCGCAGCAAACCAGCAGCCTTCGGCCATCCGCCTTGGCGCGCATATCCAGTTCGGCTCCGATCTCCAGCAAGGCCCTGCGCTCCAAACGCGCACGCTCCGAGTCGACGTTCACGGTGGTCATGAGATTCTTGGCCAGCGTAGCGAACTCCTCCATCTCGGGAGTCAGGGAATCGAAATTGATGAGGCAGTCCCCGGTGAGCAGCAGTCCCGCTTCCGAACATGCGAAAAAGACATGCCCGTGCAGATGGCCTCCCAGCGATTCCAGGACCTGGAACCTCAGTCCACAGATGTCGATCTCGTCGATGATCGGAAGGCCGCCACGCCTGGCGGCCGACGCCGGCGGCAGCAGCTTGACGTTAGTGGGCGGACTGAAGTGGGAGAATATGTTTATGAACTTCGTGTACACCTGCCCGAGGATGGACCCCTCCATCTGCGAGCCATAGGCGCGGTTCGCCGCGTGGATGATGTCCAGTGAACCTGCGTGCATTATCGATTGGGCATCGTACAGCGCTCCCCCTCCGGAATGGTCAGCGTCAGCATGGGTGATGTAGATGCCCTCGAGCTCCCTTGAATCTATCCCGAAGCGGGCCAGCATTTCCACGATCTCACGGTGATATATCCCAAAGCCGGTATCGAACATGGCCGTCCGCCCGTCATTGCGGAGCACATAGACTGAACCCCCGCACGGCAGTTGGAAGCAGAACAGCTTGCCCCCTCTGCCAATAGGGATGATCTGATATTTTGAATAGAACCCGGAGCCGGTCGTCTGCCGGAGCGTCCTCCCGGTCTGAAGTATCGAGCGGAACACCATGTGAGGATCGTGCCCCTGCGAGGTCAGCTCCTGCGCGATATGGTTGGAATCGTGCAGCAGGCGGAACAAGAAGTCCTCGTCCTCGGTGCCGATGATGTCCCTAAGCTCCTGAGCGAAGCGGATGTAGAACACAGTGTCGTCCAGCTTTTTGCCGGTAGAGTCGTACTCGAGGATCTCCAGGCGCCACCGGAGCTTCAGCTCCTCCAGCAAGCGGTAGGCCACCGTGTCGTTCTCCAGAGTTAGCGCCACTGTTAGGCGCCCGGGATGCTTCCCTCGGTCGTCGAAGTCCAGGAACGCGATGTTCGCGCCGGCTCCAGTGGTGTGGCCGAGGAACTCGAAGAGCATCCCCGGCTCGTCCGGCAGGTATACCGAGAACTTGAGGTATCTCAGGGTCGCCAAGGACGTTTGCAGGTATCCTATGGCCTGCAGGTCCCTGGTTATCTTCTCTGGCGCGTCCTCGCCCGCGTCGACCTGCCAGAAGACGATGTGGGGATCTATCCGCCGATCATAGTCGACGCGGTGTATGTTGCCCCCGTGACTCTTGATGATCTCAGCGGCCCGGTGCAGTGCCCCGGGATCATCAGGCATTCTGGCGATGAACGAAAAGGTCCTCACGTTCCCTTGTAGCCTCATCGACTGCTTAAACGTTGCCGGCCAAGAGCGCGCACGCGCATGGATGGATCATCGACGGATCATGTGAAGCCGCCCGATCTCAAGATCTCATGCGCTCGATAATCCATTCGATGTCTGCGAACGGTCTGCTGAGCTATGTTGTCTATTTTCAGACACAAAATGTGTTATGATTAATAATCTTGCTATTATCTTGATAAGCTTTACTAATATATTGATTAGTTAAATAGCTCCTGATACTGACCAATCGGCATCAATATGTCCCACGCGGCAATCAGGAGACTGTGGAGACAGAAGAACTGAAGCTCATCCTCTTGATCGCGTTCGGGGGAGCTATAGGCAGTGTGGGCCGATACATGGTCCAAGGGGTCCTGACCAAGGGCGATTTTCCCTGGGGCACGTTCGCCGTGAACCTTATCGGGAGCTTCTTGATCGCCATGCTGTTCTTCCTGTGGTCCCAGGGGGACGGTGTTGGTTCAATCGCCAGAGCTTTTTTGTTCATCGGCGTCCTCGGTGGATTCACCACGATGTCCTCTTTCTCCCTGGAGACCGTTAACCTCGCCACCGGAGGGCAATGGCCGTGGGCAATGGCGAACATGTTCCTCAATGGCGGCGTGTGTGTCCTGGGGGCCTTCCTGGGAAGAGCGGCAGGACTGCTGGTAGGAAGTTGATATACCCGATAGAGAGTGCACTTCGGTTAAGGCTATGTAGGCGAGGCCGATCGGATCGAAGGAATGCTTGCCTACAAGGCGGCGGTCCATCTCCCAAGTGAAGAGAGTAAAAGGGCGCTATGGTCGCTCAAAGGGCCTACGGGTTCGGGAAGGGTGGCCTGCTACAATCTGCCTCACCATAACGTCTCTTGACCGATCTCCCGAGCTCATTGAGGCCGTGGACTCAGAACAGAAGATTTTAGCGGTCGAGCCCAAGAACAGGGCGAATGTTTTGGACAGTTCTGTCACCTTAGAGAAGATCGCTGAGGTCGGGAACCCCTTCGTAGTATGACGAGGGGGCCCGTTATCTTCAATATTTTTTCCCTTGGTCTCTGCTTCCACTCTAGGATCGTTCCCGATATTTCTCCAAGAAGATCCGACGAGCTATCGAGACTCCTGATCGCCAATCATTTGATGTTAATCTAACAGCTTATTTATCTAATGTCATATCGTATATAGATAAAATATTTAATGTATCATCAATACGACTATGATTTGACCGATCATTCAGGGCTTTACATGGTATTCTTAGCCCCGATCTTCCATCTTTTCGTAAACGTCACAAAGCTCATTCAGGAACTGATCATAGGTCCTTCGGAACTTCAAGCGGTACAAGCGGTCCCTCGTTGCCGGGGATATCTGTATGCTCGTCTTCGGCTCAACGGCTTTTTCTTCCATTTTTGACGTTCTCCTTGTAGACGGGCATCAGGGTCCCGCCCGATCATATGTGTTATTGAAATTATAGATATAATTGTTCTTATAGAAACATACAATATATTCATAACCAATAATATCAATTGAACATTGTTACAATTTATACATTATAGTCAACAACGGTCTCCCGAATATCAAATTGATTTGGACCTTCCATTGTACAATTTTGCGTACTACGCAATTTTTCCTCACTTAATCATTATCTGATATTAGAATAAATAATCTATGAAGATGCCGGGCAATGAGACGCTAATTGCTTTCCGAGGAGTAAAGGAGCTGCACGATCCATGGAAAACAAGGATGAAAAATGGTTAAAAATCCTGGATAAATAGCATATTTATCGGGGATTTTCAAGGTTATTTTTATGTCGCTGCAACCCCACGCCTTGATCGTGATCGAAGAACGAACCTCCGCCTATCAATCAAGGTCGAAAGCTATCCAAGTAGATGATGTTGTGATTTTTCAAACGATAAGGTCTTTCATTCAAGAAACGAGCATAAAAAGGATTGGAAGGGGTTTATTATTGCTCCTTAGGCGCGCAGCGGGATCAGGCCTTGATCAGCAGCGGCAGCACCTGCTTTCCCTTGAGGACGAGCATCACGATCGCCGCGGACATGTAGAAGGCAATTAGCGATACGATCATCCATAGGACGCCCATGATCTCCTTGGTGCCGTCGGTTCCCCAGAACCATGCGGCAGTGACAAAGAAGCTTATCACTGCAATGCCAAGAAGTATGGGGAGGAGCTTGACCGGTTGTGCCAATGAAAGCAGCATGTCGATGAAGACGACTATGCCGATAAGAACGCACAATACGGCGGCGCCCTCTCCAGACGGCGGAGGCATGATCGTAAAGAAGAATATCGCCAGAGGTCCGAACAATGCTGTTCCGAGCAGGTTCTCGTTAAAGAACATGAGTATGGCGGTGACCAAGGACAAAAGACCGACCCATGGGCCGATCGCTATTACCAGGCTAATAGTATCCATTCCTAGGCCGAACGTTGCCAGCGGGAAGGTGAACATCGACAATGTCAATATTCCCATAACATCGGCCATTGCTATCTTCATGTGTGTGTTCGATTCTTCTGCCATTTATTTTCCTCCCTTTCCTTTGGCATGCTAGGGCCGTGACGGTGATGGCATAGAGCTGGGTCGGGTGCCGTGGTTCCTTATCGTTGTGGACACCAAAGCCTATGCTCCTGCCTTGTCAGGCACCTTGCCGCCAAGGAAATCCCGCTTCCTGAATGTGTTTGGTATATTAAATTTATTATTATAGGTTAAGTCCGTTAATACTTCTATTCGTCCTATTTGGAATAAGGCCTACAAATATAATTTATAGTGTTAATATGAAAGGAATCTCGCAGCTCGTTAAAGCCCTCTCTCGTGACTGTCCCTATGATCACTGCCGCCATCCAAATGCCGATCTATTGGCGGTACAAATGAGGGCGGATCAGGGTCGCATCAAGGCGCTGGAACCCTTCCGATCTCATCCAGTGCTCTGAGGTACGCTTTCCTTCGGGACTCATAACCCTCCCTGTTCGAACCGAACGGAACATATTCAGAGACCTTCCATCCACTGGACACCAGGCGGCATTTTGTATCGTCGGCGAGCCCCTTGAGGAAGCTTAGCTCCATCATATCGCGATCATGGAACCTGCGCTGGACCCATTCCAGGAGCTCGGGGTCATGGGTCGCTACGCAAAAGGGCACATCCCTGGAAATTATCTGCTCCACAAGGTCCTTGTAAGCCTCGGATATCAAGGTGAAGTCGCGGATATCCCCTGTGTAGGTGCCCTTGACAAGCCTGATCCTGGCTCCGGCATCGAGCATTCTCTCGATATCACGAGGGGTGCGGTTCAGGTATGCTTGAAGCGCCACCGTGATCCCCAGGCCTGAAAGGGCGAGATTCTCCGCCATCTCCAGGGTGAGGTCCACCATCCGCTGGCCTTCCATGTCCAATTCGAACCCCACATGGAGCTCATTGCTTCTCTCGCAAATAGCTCGAACGAACCTAACGGTATGCTGCCTCCCGACGGTGCCTCCCAGGGTGGATGGTTTGACCGCGATCGATGCTCTCAGCTGTCGCCCTTCGATCTCAGCCAACAGCTGCATGTAATCATTGACGGAACGGCGAGCTTTCTCCTCGTCCTGGCCATAGCGTCCCAGAACGTCCATGATGCAACGGATCCCCTGCTCGTTCCTTCTAAGGCACCATTTGAGCGCGGCATCTTGGTCTGGAAGGGTCCATCTGTCAGGCATCGGACCTATATTGAGCGCTCGTATCAAAAAGGTTAGGAGCCTCCCTCGTTCAGGGTCCTCGCCTTTCGCTTCCTGGGGTCCCTCGTTCTGGAGGCGGCGAGATGTTGAACGCTGTTGAAATCATCCAATCCGATTATGGATGCGTGGCCGCTCCGCACCAGATATCCGTCCCATCTCCGATAGCCGGCATAGGCTGGATTATGCAGGATCTGACGTATGGAGTATATCGTCCACAATGACCCTCTCCGAGTGAGAACCCCCCGTCCGTTGAGCGCCTGAGCGATATCGTTCATCGAACGGCCAGAGAGATAGGATGAAAATATCTCCCGTACCACCTCCGCCTCGCCATCCCTTAGGACAAGGTCATTGCTCTCAATGTCGTAACCGAACGGAGGGTTGAACCCCAAAAGCCCCCCCGACTCGGCCTTCTGAGCCATGCCCATGTAGGTCCTCTCCCCGATCTGCTCCGACTCCAGCTGGGCTATACGCTGGATCATGTCAACGACGAACCTGCCTATGGAGGTGGAGGTGTCCAGTTCCTCCCACATGGAGGTGAACTTCTTGTCCCATCTCTCCAGGTCCTCCATCATGAT
>JAKIXL010000039.1:0-6597 GCA_022709105.1 Thermoplasmatota archaeon
TCCGGGAGGATATTCCTTGGAGACCTGCACCGCCATGGGCGTTGTGGTCGGGGCCATCGCCTACCGCCTCGATGAAGAGAGATAGGGCACCCTCCATGTCATTTAGTATTATCGATTTATATTCTCATAATTATCAAAAATAAAAAATCCCAGACTAAGATTTATATCAAGAAAATTTGTGGTTCTCAATCCCAGGAAACTAGAACGGTCTAGGCCTGGATGAGGGATCGAAATGTTAAGGAAGAGAGCCACCATTGCAGGAATATTGTTAGTCATGGCCGCCGTGCTCAGCACCGGCGCTATCTATGCGTACTTCAGTGACACCGAGACCAGCAGCGGCAACACGTTCACTGCTGGTACCCTTGACCTCAAGGTCAACGGGGTCGATAATCCGGTATCCTCGTTCACAGTAGGCAACGTTTATCCCGGAGCCAGCGGCTCCGTGTCCGTCACCCTGACCAACTCGGGGACCATCGCCGGCACCCTGACCATGGCCATCGTCTCGGTGGTAAACCTCCCGGGCGTCACAACAGAACCGGAGGCGGCCCTGGGCACCCCTGACAACGGCGAGCTTGGCGCCAACATGCAGATCACCATCTGGGTGGACAGCGACGGGGACGGGACCCTTGATGCTAGCGAGTCCACGAGCGCTCAGCGTAGGCAACCTGGCGGGCGGCGAATCTACCCATGTCGGCATAGCGTACAACGTCCCGACCACCGTTGGCAACGAGATCCAGGGCGACATCTGCACCTTCAGTATCCAGTACACCCTTGTCCAGGCGTGAGCCGGACGGCATGGAGAGGTAGGATGAGGCCACGGCCAGGTCACCTGGGGGCAGCGTTCCTTGCTGTCTTCCTAGCTCTGGCCCTGGCCAGTGTCCTGGCCCCCACCTTCGGGTGGAGGATGGATGTGGTGCAGAGCGGCAGCATGTCCCCGGCCATCGGGGTTGGCGACCTGGTGATCATCTCACCATGCGCCCCCTCGGACGTCCGCGTCGGGGACGTGGTCTGCTTTCGATCCGAAGGCAGATTGGTCTGTCACCGTGTCGTCTCCATCGACCCGATCGACCAGACCATCCTGACCAAGGGGGACGCCAACGCGGCCCCGGACCCGCCTGTCCCGTTCGGCGACATGGCGGGAAGGGTGAGCGTCAGCCTGCCCCTCCTCGGACATGCGGTCTCGTTCCTCAAGGGCCCGTTCGGGTGGGCCCTGATGATATTGCTCGCTCTCTTGGTCACGGTTGCCGGGAGGGAGGACGGTACCGAAGATGGAAAGGCTGAGATGAGGGAGGGGAAGACCTGAGGCCCTTCAGAGCCTGGGCGTTGGTGTTCGCGCTGTTCGCCGTTGCGATCATGGCCACCAGCGACGTTCACTGCGCACTCGTGGACAGGGAGACCGCGGCCTCGAACAGCGTAATCGGCTACATCCCCAGCCTGTGGAGGCAAACCTCTCACGCCGATTTCCTGCAGGGAACGGCGGCCGGAACGCAGGTAAGCGACGACTCGGACAGCGTCCATCTGAGGGCGCATTACACAGATCCCGGGGTGTATGTCCTGGTCGGCGGACGATCGACCGCCTTCTACCGCTACAACATAACCTCAGGGATATGGTCCGAGATGGCGCCCATTCCAGCCGCCTTGGCCGACGGCGCGGCGATGGTGTACGACGGCTCGGCACAAGTCTACGCGCTGGCCGGGGGCTCGAGCAGTGCCCTGTTCCGCTACGATGTCCTGGCCAATACCTGGTCCTTGTTCGCCACGGTACCCGCCAACGTAGGCAAAGGAGGGGACATCACCTGGGACGGCACCTATTTGTACGTGATGGGAGGAGCATCCGGCCGACAGGTCTGGAGGCTCGACGTGGCGAGCCTGACGTGGCTCCAGATAACGACGGTGCCGGGAGCCACGGGCACAGGGGCCTCGGTCCTGTACAACAAAGGCTATCTGTACGTAACCAAGGGAGACGGCACCAAGACCTTCTGGAGGTACGATCTGAGGTCAGGCAGGTGGGCAGCGATGGCGAATGCCGGGGGCAAGATCGGGGCCGGATCGGACCTGATCGCCGGCCCGAGAGGCGCACTGTACGTTCTGCAGGGGAACAACGGAAGGCAATTGGCCTCGTACGACGCCACTGTCAATGCCTGGTCCCGTCTGTCCAACCTACCCAATGCCGTGAGCTATGGCGGCGGCCTCACCTACGGGGGCTCAGACATCATCTACTCCATCAACGGCAACGACCAGAGATACTTCCACTCGTTCAACAGGACGCTCAATTCATGGACCCGGCTGGCCATGGTGCCTTCCGCAGTGAGCGACGGCGGGTGCTTGGTATACGTGCCTCCGGTGCCGATAGATTTCCCACCGTCGGGAACACTGACCTCGGCAACCTTCGACTCCGGGCAGGCCGGGACGAGATACGTCCATGCATTCTGGGACCGGACGGTGCAGCCAGAGACCTTGGTGAAGATCGAAGTTCGGGCGTCGGACTCGTTGTCCGAAGGCTCCCCCGCCGCTGAATGGAGGTCCCTGGGGACGGGAACATCAGGGGCTATGGACAACCTCACCGGCAGGTATGTGCAGTGGAGGGCCACCCTTACCACCTCGGACGCTTCCATGACCCCGGAGCTGCAGGAGGTGAGGATATACTATTACCACGTTTAGGCGCTGCTATCGCGCTCAGCTTCATTTTACTGCTGCCTATTGCCTCGCAGCCGGTCCAAGGGGCCGGGGCGCCCATCGATCTGGTCATGGGCGAGCGGGGGGGCCTGCCGTGGGCCATCGAGAACATCAGGCCGGGAGACAGGGGGAGCGAGAGCACGGTGATCAGCAACGTGGGGAGCGGGACAGGTTATCTGAGGATATGGATCAGCGGCATCGAAGGAACCGACCGCGGCGGGGACGGAGCGGCGCTGGCCAAGTACATGAGGTTCTCACTGGTCTCGGACGGCCTCACCACCACAATGGCCATCGACCGTTTCCCCGCCTCTCCCACCGATCGCGGGCAGCTTGTCATCGGACCGATAGCTCCCGGCAGTTCGACCTCCCTTAGGTGGACCTGGGAGTTCACCGACACCGGGGACGACCAGAACGACGCGCAAGGAGACGGACTGAGCTTCAGCATCAGCTACATGCTCACCGATGCGCCCCCGCCGGCCGCGGCCTACAAGTACGTTGCAGTGGACCTATTTGGCTGGCAGAACGTGGTGGAGACCGACAGCGCAGGGGTGGCGCAGCATGACGTCGATGCGGTGGACCCTCTTGGGATACACCATCTCAAGATCCTAGCAGGCACCAGGATGATCGATGAGGAAGGCACGGTCCCCGCCCGCATAGTGCTTTCGGTCGCTGGGCACGATGGCGGCGCTGCCGGGCCGGCAGGGGCCGTAGCGGTCTCCCCTGCGTACGTTCTGCAGGGCTTCCTCGCCGACGGTTCGGAGGCAAACCTCACCTTCTCGGCGCCGGTGATCGTCATGATCGGTGTCAACGCCTCGATCGTGCCCGCTGGCTACCTGCCCATGGGGGTCCATGCGCTAAACGGCGACCGGTGGACCCGCCTGCCATCCGCAGGCCTTGAGATCTCCCGCTGGTCGGCCGCCGGGGCTATTCAGCGTAGCGGCGTACTGACAGTGTTCGCCGCCCCGGTGATGGGCGACAGCGGCGCGCTGCACGTCACCGATATGGTCGTACGGCCAGACACCAGGAAGAACGGATGGCCAGTGGCCATTTCCACGACCATCGGACGCTCGATCGAAGTGACCGCCCAGATTATCTGCGGAGGGAACTCTTCTGGCATATGGACGGTGGAGCTGGCCATCGACGGCGTGGTGGGCAGCTCGGCCTTGCTGGTCATGGAGCCGGGGGAGCCATCGACGGTGGTCCTGACCGCATCGGGGATCGGGGACGGCGAGCATACGGTTACGCTCCTCGATCGCTCCATGGTCTTCCGCGCCGGGACATATGTCGACTGGGCGCTCATAATAATATCCAATATCACGGTGTTCTCCTCGCTGCTGATCGTCAGGCAGCGGCACCTCGTGCGCCATCCCCACAGTTCCGGCGGAGAGGCACCGCAGAAGGATGAGGTACCACTCGGGACGACGTCAGAGAGGCCCGAGGCGGCCGATCTCCAGATCGTCGAATCCATAGGAGAAGTCTGGGAGGCCAGGCGGACCGCGGAGCAGGTGGTGGAGCGCCGGCTCCGCGAGCGGCCGTAGGCGGGGCAAGAAGGTGAGGGCTCAGTACCTCTCGTATCTTAGGCCCAGCGAGGGCACGGTGACGCCGCCGCCCTCGACCGCTCGGCCGACGATCCTGGCGCCCTCGCCGTAGATGGAAACGGCCTTGCGGGCCTCCTCAGGGGGGCAGACCAGGGCGAAGCCCAAGCCCATGTTGAACGTCTGGTACATCTCTGATGGCTCCACCGACCCAAGGTCCCCCAGGACCTTGAACACCGGAGGGACGGGCATGGGGTCGTCTATCGTAATCCCCACTCCTTGCCGCAGTCTAAGGAAGTTACGCAGGCCTCCGCCGGTGACATCGATCATTCCATGCACCCGGCACTCCCTGGCGATGCGCAGGACCTTACGTACGTAGATCTCGGTTGGCGTCAGAAGCTCAAGGCCGATGCTCCGACCGAGCTTGGGGAACTTCTCTTCAAGGTCGACCTCGTTCCTCTCCAGCACCTTGCGCGCCAAGGTAAGCCCGTTGGAGTGCACGCCCGATGAGGGCAGGCCCACCACGACATCGCCCACCGCGACCTTGGAGCCGTCGATGATGCGATCCTTGGGCACCATGCCCAGGCAGGAGCCGGAGAGGTCGACCTCCTTCATGATCTCCGGCAGAACCGCCACCTCGCCGCCCACCAGGTCGCAGTCCGCCAGCTCGCATCCCTTATCTAGGCCGATGCCGATCTGCTCCATCATCGCCGGCCTGGGCTCGTCGACCGCCAGGTAGTCGACGAAGGCGATGGGCTCCGCCCCCACGCATATGGTGTCGTTCACGTTCATGGCCACGCAGTCGATGCCCACGGTGTCCCACTTGTTCAGGGCCTTGGCGATGAGGAGCTTGGTGCCCACACCGTCGGTGCACAGCGTGAGCGCGACGTCCCCGAAGTCGATGAGCCCGGTGAACTGTCCCGGGAGATCGATCATCCTCACCTTTCCGGAGCGCCGGTAGGTGAGCTGCTTCACCAGGGCCTGGATGGCATGGGACTTGGCGTCGATATTCACGCCCGCCTGGGCGTAGGTCATGGGCTTTCTGATGCAGGACATGTTGACCTCTACCGTATCCTCTCCTCACCTTCAAATTATTTCTCGGGTCAAGCCGTCCTAGCGGCGTCCGCCGTACCCGCTAGCGCCTAGCCATCAGGACGACGTCCTCGGAGGCCGCCCCATCTGCAGAGCGAACGGGCATCAATGGTCATAGAGAGAAATGCGTTCTCCGCTCACCACATGGTCCCATGCACATAGGCTCCATCGTCCCTTTTGGGACCTGCGGGCTCGCCGAGGGGTTCGGGAAGAGCGGCAGATGCCGCGAGGCCGTGAAGGCCTTGGTGGGGAAAGTTTAAGCCGTGGGTTGGAATAGAGCACCCATGGGCAAGCGCTGGCTCAACGAGCGGAGGCAGGACTTCTATTACCGCAAGGCCAAGCAGCTCAACTATCGCTCCCGCGCGTCGTTCAAGCTCCACCAGATAAACGAGAGGTTTGGGATCTTCCGGCCGGGCATGGCGGTCGTGGACCTCGGCGCTGCGCCGGGAGGATGGCTCCAGATCGCCAAGGAGAGGGTGGGGCCCCAGGGCAAGGTGGTGGGGGTCGACCTGCAGCACATAGCCCCCCTCGAAGGGGTGGAAACGATCAGGGGCGACATGACCAAGCCGGAGACGGTGCAGGAGCTCATGTCCCTGCTGGAGGGCAAGGCCGACGTGGTCATCTCGGACATGTCGCCGAACATCAGCGGCAACTACTCTATCGATCACGCCCGCTCGGTGGACCTTTGCCATCATGCCCTGGAGTTTGCCCGTCGGACCTTGAGGCCAGGAGGATCGCTGGTGATGAAGGTCTTCGAGGGGGACATGCTGAACGATCTGCTTACCGACATCCGCCGGAGCTTCGGCTCGGTGCGCCTGCACGGGCCCAAGGCATCACGCTCCAGCAGCTCGGAGATCTACATCGTGGCCAAGGGCTACAAGGAAGGCGGGTCGTCACAGGCCGGCGCGCCGGGCCCCCTGGATTAATATCTATCGTAGAAATCAAAATTGATTGCCGGCCCTGCTCCTTTTAATACCTACCAGGGCGCTCAAGGTCATTAGGGAGCGGGAGAACCCCCCGTATCATTAGCCCCCCCCCCAACGAATCCGCGATATATTCTTCGCCGCTCCCATTATTTTCTTCCTTCTCCGCCTTGTTTGCTCCCTCCTGCATCTGGGCCGTGAGATATCCTTTAAATTCACAATCTCCATTCACACATCGATGATAACATATCTCACGGTCACCTTCAGCACCGAGGGGGCCCGCCCGTCGGAGGTCATGGACGCGCTCCACGGCCTAGGGTTCGAGCCGACCACCGGCAGCTACGACTTCATCTACCGGTGGGGGAACAAGG
>JAKIXL010000039.1:6630-10540 GCA_022709105.1 Thermoplasmatota archaeon
TGCCGACAAGGTCCATCAGACCCTGAAGGGGCGCCAGGTGCTTTTCAAGCTCCAGACGGTCAGCGACTACCTCTGAGGCGACGGCATGGAGCATTGCAAGATCGTATGCGTCGGGCAGAACTACCATGCCCACGTGAAGGAGATGAGGTCCATCGTCCCCGAAGAGCCGATGATCTTCCTGAAACCATCCTCGGCCATCATAGGGGACGGGGAGGAGATCGAAGCTGGCGACGTGGGCCGGGTCGACCATGAGATCGAGCTAGCGCTGGTGATCGGGCGCACCGCAAGGAAAGTGCTCGAGAAGGACGCGCTCGATCACGTCTCGCACATCGCGGTCTTCAACGACGTCACCGCACGGGACCTTCAGTCGGAGGCCCGCAGGGCGGGCAACCCATGGACGCTCGCCAAGGGGATGGACACATTTGCCCCGATGTCCCGCCCAGTGCCCATATCGCGCGCGAAAGATGTCCACGACCTCGATCTCGAGCTCCGCGTCAACGGCGAGATAAGGCAGAAGGGGAACACCAGCGACATGATCTTCGGCCCCGAGGTGCTGGTATCGTACATATCGAGGTTCATTACCCTAGAGCCGGGCGACATCATCGCCACCGGGACTCCGGAAGGAGTGAGCCCCCTCAATGACGGCGACCGGGTGGAGGCGTCCATACCCGGGGTGGGGACGGTCCGCAACACCTTTCGCCGGGTCTAGTCCCAGAACCGCTTGGTCCGGGCATAGGTCAGCTCCGCGCTGAGGATGTCCCGCAGGAACTCGTCTTCGTCCTCGTAGAACGAGGAGAGCACCCTCGCCGCAGTGTCCGGACCGATGCCCCGGCCGGCCAAGGCGACCAGGGCCCTCCGGCCGTGCTCCTTGACCAGGGAGGCGTTCTTGTACATCCGCCTGATCTCCTTGGCCTCCTCCTCCGTGGGCTTATCCTTCTTCAGAAGCCCGATGTCCTGTTTGTTGTATGGAAGCAGGGCGGCGACCATCCGCCCTCCGCAGCGCGGGCAGACGATGCGCTCGGGAGCATCCTGGGGCTTAAGCCTCCACTGCGCCTGGCAGCTCAGGCAGGACATGCTCATGACCTCCGCCTCCAGCCTTTTCTTCAGCGCCATCAGGATGCTGTGGTCGGCGCGCTGAGGCATTATAAGCTCGCGGGAGTGCTGAAGCCCTGCCCGGCCGATGGTGGTAAGCGGCATGGTCTTGAGGGCAACCTCCCCGTGCTCGATCCGCTTGATTGCCGCGACCGTCCCATCGATGTCGAAGTCCTCCCACAGGACCCGCCGCACCGCCTCCTCGAACAGCGGGGTATCCTCGAACGCCTCAGCCAGTCGGGTAAAGTTGACCTGCCTATAGTCGGCGTCTTTCTCGATGGCACCGAACTTCTTGGCGACAAAGACAAAGCGGTACCGGAGGTAGGAGGAGGACTTCAGCACCAGGCGGACAAGCGACTCCACACCCTCCGATCGGATGGAGCGCAGCGTGTCTATGATGGTCTGGGGGCTTATGTCCCGCGGGAGCTCGATGACGATGCGGTATGGGTCGGTGTGCACTCCGACGCTCTCCCCCAGACGGGCGGAGAGGAGGACGGAGAGCACCTTAGAGATGGTCTCGTTGACCTTGGTCCCGAAGCACATGTTGAGAACCGCCATGCGCTTCCCCATCTCCAGCGTGACCAGCCTATCGGACGGCACCGCTCCGTCGCGGTCCTGCTCTTTGAGGTAGCGGTCCAGCTCACTTACCGCGTCGTCGTCCCCGGCGTAATCGGCGTAGCGCCGCTCCCGCCTGAGCCTTCCGACCTCCTGGGCGATGCTGTAAGGCACTGGGATGTCCTCGCCCATCCACGAAGGAATGGACCCGATGTCCCTTACCTGCTCCACCAGCAGTTCGTCCTCCCTCACCTCGACGATCCTCCAGGTCTTCCCGTGAGTGATGAACGCGGCATACGGCTCCGCGAACGATAGGACGAACGACTCGTCCAGCGTACCAACGATGCGCCTGGTGGCTATGTCCCGGATGAAGAACGTGCGTTCGTCCGGTATCATCGAGAGGTTATCGTAGAAGTACCGCATGCCCCTGGAGGTCCGCCTGTAGTGGGACCCGTTGTCGAACAGCAGACCGATCCGCACCAGCTGGTCCAGCACCCCGCGGAACTCCTCTCTGCTGAGGTTCCTGAAAGGGTACGCCCTGCGCACCACCTGGTACGCCAGCTCCTTCTCCACCTGGCCGACCATGGCCATGGCCACCAGCTGGTTCGCCAGGACGGCCATGGGCCTCTCTCTCACCCTCAGGTCCTCAAGCTCACCGGCCCCGGCCTTGCGGGCGATGACCATGCTTTCCGCGATCTCATCGGGGTTTGAAGCGACTATCGCACCCTCGGTGCGCTCGCCGACCGCGTGACCGGCACGCCCCATCCTCTGGATGAGCCTAGCCACCTGGCGGGGGGAGTTGTACTGGATGGCGAAGTCCACCGAACCGATGTCGATGCCCAGCTCCAGGGAGGAGGTGCAGATAAGCCCCTTCAGCCGTTCCTGTTTGAAGTCCTCCTCAGTCTCCACCCGGATGTCCTTGGAAAGCGAGCCGTGGTGCACCCCTATCTTGAGATCCTCGTCCCAGATGCGATACCTAGCTGCAAGCGCTTCGGCGGTGTCCCTCGTGTTGACGAACAGCAGGGTCGATCGATGCTCCTCGATCAGCCGCTTGCACCTCCTCATCCCGGCCACTAGATGGGGGTCGCTTTGCAGCCGCCCCGCGAGGTCCCGGTCCTCCTCCGTCACCGGAGGGGACTGTACCGTTACATCTATGTCCTTGGACACCTGGGCCCGTACGGTGCGGACCTCCCGGCCTCCTCCGAGATAGCGGGCGACCTCGTCCACTGAGCCCACCGTCGCCGACAGGCCGATCCTCTGGAAATCCCCGGCGATCTCGGCCAGGCGCTCCAGCGCGATGGCCAGCTGGGCACCTCGCTCGTTGCCCGCCAGCTCATGGATCTCGTCCACCACCACCCACTTAACCCGCGACAGGTGCTCCCGCAGCCTCTTCCCGGTGAACAGCACCTGCACCGTCTCCGGCGTGGTGATGAGCACGTCCGGAGGGTTCTTGGACTGGCTTTGCCTCTCGGCCTGAGAGGTGTCCCCGTGCCGCACCGCGACGCTCATTTCCAACGCTTCCCCGAACTCCGTGAGCCTCTTGAGCATGTCCCGATTTAGCGCCCGAAGCGGGGTGATATAGATGCACTTTATGCCCTTCCCTGGAGTGTCAAGAAGCTTGTGGAAGATGGGGAGCATGGCCGCCTCGGTCTTGCCTATGCCGGTGTGCGCCACCAGCAGCAGATGTTCCCCGCGCAGGATGATCGGGATGGCCTCGCGCTGAGGACCCGTAGGCTCGTGGATGTCCCTGTCCAGAAGGACCTTCTGTACTCTATCGTCAAGGAGTTCGAATACCATGTCCAGAAGTGCGCTTATCCAATCGATGTGGATATTTCAACCTGTCGCTTGGACGACCGCCATCATCGCTGCGACGTTACCCGGGCATCGGCCTCAAGGGATGCCATTCTAACAACAGGGCCGGTAAGGCCCTTTTGCCTCTGGGTCTAGATGGGCTTGCTAGCCGCCACACCCTGTCTAGAATGTGCAAGGATGTACATTCAAAATTCGCGGGCCGAGGAACGGAAAGGCTCAACGCACGAGGGCCGTTGGGTTCGATACCGTCAGATGCTCCTTGTAGGCCCAAGCCGGGCTCGGTCTGGCAGCGGAGCGTTGGACCTATCGGTCGCTCCGCGGGGCACCAGGCGTGCCAAGCACAAAAAAGGGAAAAGAGGAAGGGACTCAGGCGCCCTGGGCCTCGGCCTTGGCCTTCGCCGGGGCCTTGGGCACGCCCTCCGCTTTCGCCGGTGCGGGCCTCTCCGCCCTG
>JAKIXL010000003.1:0-273 GCA_022709105.1 Thermoplasmatota archaeon
TCAGGGCGGTATCGTAGAGCGGGCGAAAGTCGCTGCGCTGTGTTCCCAGGACGCGCATGACCGTCTCGGCCAGGTCCCTTCCTCCTTTGCCTCCCAGCGAATAGACCTCAGAGACGGCGCAGGGCACCCCAAGCTCTGCGCAATGCTCGCGGACCGCCTCTATCTCTTCCTCGGCATCTGTGGTGAATCGGTTGAGGGCGACCACCGCAGGCACGCCATACTTGCGGATGTTCTCTATGTGCTTGTCCAGGTTGGCGAAGCCTTTCTGCAGGG
>JAKIXL010000003.1:283-13054 GCA_022709105.1 Thermoplasmatota archaeon
TGCCACGGCCTTCAGGGGGCAGCCGCCATGCATCTTCAGGGCCTTTATCGAACAAACGAGCACCGCGCAGTTGGGCCGGAAGCCGTCGCTGCGGCAAACGATGTCGAAGAACTTCTCCGCCCCCAGGTCGGAGGCGAAGCCTCCCTCGGTGACCACCACGTCAGCCATCTTCAGCGCGTACCTAGTGGCCAGCAGGCTGTTGCTGCCGTGAGCTATATTGGCGAATGGGAAGCCGTGCACGAACACGGGCTGGCCTTCCAGCGTTTGCACCAGATTGGGTTTGATGGCATCCTTCAGCAGCACCAGCATCGCGCCGACGCATTCCAGCTGCGAGGCGCGGACCGGCTCTCCCCGGACGTTGTACGCGACGACCATGCGTCCAAGCCGCGACCTCAGGTCGTCCATGGAGGTGGCCAATGCAAGGATGGCGCTGATCTCGGATGCCGCGGTGATCAAGAACCCGCTCTCTCGCGGAACCCCTCCCACAGTGCGTCCGCCTAGGCCCACCACGATGTCCCTCAGCTCGCGGCAGTTCATGTCGATCGCCTTCTTCCATACCACCCTGGTCGGGTCGATCTCCAGCTCGTTGCGGTGGGCTATATGGTTCTCCACCATGGCCGAGAGCAGGTTGTGGGCGGAGGTCACGGCATGGATGTCCCCGGTGAAGTGCAGGTCGATGTCCCACATGGGGTAGACCTGCGCCAGACCTCCCCCGGTGGCGCCGCCCTTGATGCCGAACACCGGACCCATGGACGGTTCCCGCAGAGCGCCCATCACCTTCACGCCGATGTGTCCCAGCGCCTCCATGAGGCCGATGGAGGTGACGGTCTTCCCCTCCCCGGCCTTGGTCGCGGTGATCGCGGTCACCAGGACAAGCTTCCCGTCCTCGCGGTCGTCCATTCGGCGCAGGACGGAAAGCGGGACCTTGGCCATGTAACGTCCGTGCAGCTCCAGGTCGTCCCTGGACAGACCCATGGCGGCGGCCACCTCCTCTATCGGGCGCACGATGGCCTCCTGGGCAATATCGATGTCGGCCTTCATCTTGGTCATCGGGGGAAGTCAAGGGAGACTTAAAAACCGTTCGGGACGTGGGAGCGGCCGTAGAGGTCTTGGCGGTCCTTGCCCCATCCAGGCCCCATGCGGGCCGGGCCTCTTACCGGCACTGTTCCACCGGTCCGGGTAAAGATCGATCGATGGCCAGGTCATTGTCGCTGAGCGCTCGATCGGCGCTCCCATAGGAGAAAGTGACAATGATGCCCCCTGGGACGCTGTGACCAGCGCCCCGATCGAACCGGCCTTCTGTATAGTGCGCATCGACCCGCATTCCTGCAGCGACGATGTTCTCGTTCCTCTCGGCGATCGCGGGGTCGATCATGTTCGCACTGGGATTGTCGACCGCCGGGCGGGCGGAAAGCGACGGAGCGGCGTGGGCCGCACGATGACGGTGATGTTCTCCATGGCAACCACCGCCAGCGTCCGATCGATCTTTTGAACCTAATTTGGCCGGGCCGGTGATGGGGAGAGGCGTCCCCGCGATATGGTCCCTCAATGCGGGCGGCATAGGTATTGCTCTTCCAAGTCCTTGCCGAAACCTCGGCGATGCACCGCCCCAAGTCTCGGAATGGCAAGGGATCGGCCGGCCAAAAGACCGCCGGTCATCGCCAAGGTTATAGCCCCTCTCACCACTACTCCGAGAAGGTTTGGCAAATGGCTGCGAAGGTCATACACGGTCCAGAGGTCGCGGAACAGATAAGGCAGGAGCTCAGGGTCAAGATCGCACAACTTAAGGAGAGGGGGACCGTCCCCGGGCTGGCAGTGGTGCTGGCGGGGGAGGACCCGGCCTCGCAGCAGTATGTGCGCAACAAGGTCAAGGCTTGTCAGGAGCTCGGCCTCCACTCCCGCACGGTCCTTCTGCCGGACGATGCCTCCGAGGCCGATGTGCTTAACGCGGTGGACGAACTGAACTCGGACCCTGCTATCCACGGCTTCCTGGTTCAGCTGCCTCTCCCGAAACATATCGACGAGAACAAGGTGATCATGCGCATCGACCCGTCAAAGGATGCCGATGGGTTCCACCCCATCAACGTTGGCAGGATGCTCATAGGCGATCCAGTGTTCCTGCCGGCCACACCGAGCGGCATCCAGGAGATGCTGCTGCGCTCCGGGAACGATCCCGATGGGAAGCACGTGGTCATAGTCGGCCGCAGCAACATAGTGGGAAAGCCCCTTGCGGCCATCCTCATGCAGAAGAAGAAGGGCGCGAACGCCACGGTCACGGTGTGCCATTCCCGCACTCGAGGGTTGGCCGATATCGTGCGTACAGGGGACATTGTCGTGGCTGCCATCGGGTCCCCGGGGTTCATCACCGCGGACATGATCAAGGAGGGGGCAGTGGTCATCGACGTCGGAACCAACAGGGTGGACGATCCCTCGGCCAAGAGAGGTTATCGGTGGGTCGGGGACGTGGACTTCGATGCGGTATCGGTCAAGGCCTCCGCGATAACTCCGGTGCCGGGGGGCGTTGGTCCGATGACCATAGTGATGTTGATGAAGAACACCGTCACGGCGGCCTGCCGCGCCGCCGGGATCGAGCGCTGACCCCATGACCGGCCTCGAGCCTTCCTCCGGCGTTCGTGTTCAACCTACGCGGAACAGTAAAGCGCTGCCGGGGGAGCAACGAGCGGTGGCCTCGTCCTTCATAAAAAGTCTTTCCGCCTGCAAGAGGAACTCGTATACCTCATCGCCGGGGCCCAGGACCTCGATGGTCCCGAAGACCTGCAGGCCTTGGATCTCTGGAGGCCCGCCCAATATGACCAGCGAACCTGCTGACACCCTGCTGGTCCTGGGGGAGACGGCCGAAGGGACGATGCCTCCGATGGACGACTGGTCGAAATTGCGCGGATCGGAGTAGAACCACAGTGCAGACTCCGACCTCACTTCAGGGTCCTTCCTCCGGCAAGCGTCTCGAAAGAGGTCGGTGAACTCTCCGATGATGTCCTCGCGGGGAAGCGGCCCCATGCTTGCTGTGAACAAGCTGTCAGGAACGAGCGGCGAAGAGGGAAGCATCACCTGCACGCTGCCTGGACGCATGGAGCGGTCCGATGGCCTGTTCCCCCGGAAGGCCCGGCCCATGGTCGCGCGGTCCACCGACAACCAACGTATCAGCTGGGATGGCAACGCTCTTATGTGTCCAGATGCATTCCCGCCGCTTCTAAGCGGGGCGCTAGATGGAACGGTCTCTGACCCGAACATCGTACATGCTTGATAACAGGACCCGTATATAGATTTCTATATATTTTCGTAGTCATTTATAATAATATTAGAAGATTATTTTTCCGCCGATATGGTTCAGCTCGTTCGGTCCATGCAAAACTATTAACAATTCTCGTTCATACCCCATGAAGATGCTGAGAGAGTGCACTGAGCATGGCTACTTCCGGGGTGAGAGATGCCCGGTTTGCGGCGAGGAAGGCAGGTTCCTGATGAGCGATGAGGAGCTGGAGCGCATCGGGAGGACCATGGCCGGAGCTCTACGCCATTTCCCTGACAAGTTCAGCCTTAGAATGGACGACCAGGGCTTCGTCCCACTCCGTGACTTCATCGCCGCGGTAAAGAAGTACAATCCTAGGTATCATTGGTTGCGGCCCCACCACATCATCGCCCTCATCGAGACCGACCCCAAGGGCAGATATCAGGTGAGCAACGACCTGATCCGAGCGACGTACGGGCACTCGCTGAACCTTGACCTCAGATTGCCGACGGACAACATCCCAAGGGCCCTTTTCTATCCTACGACGCCAGAGGAGGCGGACATCATCCTGGAGACCGGCCTCAAGCCCTCGGACCGCAAAATGGTGCATCTGTCTAAGACCTATGCCGACGCGGTCAAGGCTGGGCAGGTGCGGACGGAGGAGCCAATAATACTGGAGATCGATACGGCCAGCCTTATCGCTTCAGGGGTGGAGGTCCAACGTGCGGCACGTACAGTTTACTTGGTACGAGAGGTTCCCGCAGAGTTCCTTCACCGCGCGGAGGAAGAGGAGATGAACGAGGCAGAGAGCTGAACCTCCTACCGAAAATCTGATTATCGTTCACGCTCACTCCTTGTGCATGGAGCGCTCCGACCGGAAGGCCGAGGTCACGCTGGACAAGCACGTCCTGTCCTTTCATTGGGATGGTTTCGATCCCCATCTGCTGCTCTATGACCGTACGGCGCGCAAGGTGGACGAGCTACCGTTGGACCGCCTCGCCCTGGCGGTGGGCGAGGGGCGGACCTGCGTCGGCCGTTTCAGCGAGCATGGATATCAGCCCTGCCCGGCGCAGAGGGCGGTAGGAAGGTTCGAGACCTGCCAGGCCTGCGCGGAGCCGTGGATACCGGTCCTCGGCTGTGTGTTCGAGCCCCGGTGCGACGGCGGTCTTTGCGATCGGCCGGAGTTCTGCTCCCGAAGGCACGTGGTGTACCTCGCCTCCTTCGGCAACTTGATCAAGGTGGGCATGACCAGCGCATCCAGGCTCAAGGAGAGGGCGATAGAGCAGGGGGCGGACGCCGTCCGGCCGCTGTTCGAGTGCCAGGACCGAAAGGAGGCGAGGACCCTGGAGAAGGAGACCTCCAGGAGATATAAGATCCCTCAGGAGATCAGGGCCGCCAGGTTCACGAAGGCCTGGACGGGGAAACCCTCCGCGGAGGCCATCAGGCACGTTCACGAGCACTATCTGGAGCGCATCTCAAGGTGGAAAGAGCCGGCCAAGGCGGAGATCATATTCCTGGACCGATATCCGGTGAGGGAGCTGCCTAGGTCACCGCCTCTATCCGTTCCGACCCCCGGAGCGCATCGAGGCGAGGTGATGGGCATCAAGGGCCGCCACATGTTGTTCCGTGATAGGATGGGGCGGCCGAGACTGCTGGACCTTAGCGATCTCCAGACCAGGAACGTCGGGTTCCTGGACCATTGAACATGGCAGAGGCGGTAGGCCCTGCGGCTACGGAAAGTCTTTTTACAGAAATCAGTATTAAAGGCCGTTACCCTGGAGAGCATGTCCTCATGTCCGTTGTGTTGACACCAGACCAGATAACCAGCAAGTATGGAAAGTTGTTCTGCAAGGGCATCTATACCCTGGTTGATGAGAAGAACGGAGTGGCCACCATCATAGAGGAGTGCATCGCCAAGGGGCCGGTGGAGTGGGATGCGGCCAACCGCCGGAGGGCCGGCGGTGCGATTACCGATGTCCGAGTTGAGGGCACTACCCTGATCATGGAAGCCATTATCGGGGAACGGGAGGTCAGCTTCGGCCCGGCGTCCAAGGACGTGGGCGGGCAGGGGCTCAAGGCTCTGAGGGTGGACGGCGATCGCGTGATAACGACCTGGGTCGGACTGGCAGGGGCCAGTGTGGGTATAGGGGCGTGCATGCCTCAAGGCCCCGGGACCATCGAGGCCGTGTATGCCGATGATGCCAAGATCGGGGGCGCTCACCGCGTGGAAGTGAGCGTGGTGACCCCCAAGCTGGTACGGGTCATCTATGCCGTGGACGATACGGACACCAAGGAGAAGGGGGCCTCCTGGGTCCTGATGTTGCAGATGGCCCGCGAGATCAAGTGCGGCCACTATCTGGAGCATAAGATCGTGCAGCTGAACCCCAACGTTCCGGAGAAGACCACCAACTGCGTCGCGGTGGGCGTCTCCTTTGCCGTCGCGGAGAGCGATGTTCCCAAGCTCACGGAGCAGGTTGTTAAGTTCATCAAAGAGCATACATACAGCGATAACACCACCCTGGCGGTCTTCCAGGGCCTCAGGGTGCCCGCGGAGGTCACCGATTACGGCAGAAGGGCCAAGAAAGAGATCTTCAAGATCGCAGATGCAAGGGAAGTGGCGGAGCGCAACGGCGTGCAACTGATCGAGGTCACAGGAAAGCGCGGCACAATCGGCGCGGTCGCGGGAATAGGGTGCTTCGACCTAGGCCTTGAAGCGGCCGCGCTGCCCGAGGACGAACTTCGATAACCATAGGGCTTCTGGTAACGTCATGTCCGAAGACAACGGGGAAGAGGGCAAGGCGATAAAGAACGAGATATCCAGGGTCATAGCCAGCACCGCCTATAATACATATGAGAAGCGCCTGATGAAGGAGGTCCGGGAGAGCAAGATGCCCAACCATGTGGCGGTGATCATGGATGGCAACCGGCGCTTCGCCAAGGAGTTCGGGCTTACCGCCGCCGAGGGGCACGCCAAGGGAAAGGACAAACTGGAGGAGCTCTTGGACTGGTGCATGGAACTTGGGATCAAGGTGCTCACGGTGTATGCGTTCTCCACCGAGAACCTTAAGCGGGACACCGATGAGGTCGAGAGCCTGATGAGGCTGTTCGAGGAGAACTTCTATCGCCTGGGGGACGACGAGCGCGTCCACCGCCATAAGATCAAGGTCACCGTGCTGGGACAGAAGGACCTGCTGCCTGAGAGCGTCAAGGAGGCCATCGACTACGCCGAGAAGAGGACCGCTGGCTATTCCAGTTATTATTATAACATCGCCACCGCCTACGGCTCCCGTCAGGAGATAATCCAGGCTATCAAACAGATCGCCCAGAAGGTCAAGGACGGCCAGCTGGAGGTGGGCGATATAGATGAGCGGACCTTCTCCAACTACCTGTACACCGCAGACTTCCCCGACCCCGATCTAATACTTAGAACGTCCGGGGAGGAGCGGATCTCCAATTTCCTGCTATGGCAGCTGGCCTATGCCGAGCTATACTTCACCGACGTATATTGGCCAGGCTTCAGGAAGATCGACTTCCTGCGCGCCATACGCTCGTACCAGCTCCGGCAGCGAAGGTTCGGGAAATGACAACCTATTTGTAGCGACCGACCTTAGCCGGTAGGGCCATGAGGTGACCGCATGCACAAGGAAGACATCATCTTCTTGCACGCTCCCAGCGTCTATGATTTCAGGAAGCGCTCCATCTTCTACGGACCGGTAAGCGATCTGGTGCCGTCCACCCCGGTCTTCGAGATGTATCCCTTTGGGTTCACCACCATGGCCAATCGGTTGGACTGCGACGGATACAGGGTCCGGATAATCAACCTCGCGAGCATGATGCTGAACGACCGCAGGCTGGACGTGGAGGCCCTCATCGGCAGGCTGCGCTCAAACGTCTTCGGCATCGACCTTCATTGGCTTCCGCATGCCCATGGCGCCCTGGCCATCGCGGAGATGGTGAAGCGGCTGCACCCTGATTCCAAGGTGCTGTTCGGAGGTTTCTCCTCTTCCTACTTCCAAGAGGAACTGATCAACTATCCACAGGCGGACATGGTCCTGCGGGGCGATTCCTGCGAGGAGCCGCTGGCGGTGCTGATGGCCGCCTTGGAGAAGGGCGATGATCTCTCGAAGGTCCCCAACCTGACCTGGAAGAGGGACGGGCGGACCATCGTGAACCCCATGGCTCACGTGCCTGAGGACCTCGATCACCTGGAGATCGATTATGGGTGGATAATCAGGTCGGTCATCCGGCACCGGGACCTCAAGGGGGCGAAGCCCTTCAAGGACTGGGACCGATATCCCCTTACCGCCGTGTTCACCGTACGCGGCTGCAGCCAGTGCTGCGCGGTGTGCGGCGGCAGCTGCGGGGCGATGGGTCGGGTCCTCGGCCGTTCTCGACCGGCGTTCCGCAGCCCGGAGAAGGTGGCCCAAGACATCGCGGATGTACAGGCGTACATCGATGCGCCGGTCTTCGTGGTCGGCGACGTCAGGCAGAAAGGGGACGACTATGCGGAACGGTTCTTCCGCCGGTGCCGCGAGCTCGGAGTGGACGGCAACGTGGTCCTAGAGCTGTTCACCCCCGCGCCCCCCTCGTTCTTCGAGGAAGCGAAGAGGACGTTCCACCGATATTCCATTCAGTTCTCGCCTGACTCGCACGAGGAGAAGGTCCGCTATGCGCTGGGGCGCAGGTTCGACAACACCTCCATGGAAAAGAGCATCACCGCCGCGCTATCGAACGATTGCCAGCGGTTCGATATGTTCTTCATGATCGGCCTTCCTGAGCAGACCTCGGGCTCGGCGATCGGGTCGGCGGAATACACCCGGAAGCTGTATTCTCAGAACAACAACGACAAGCGCCTTCTGGTGTACACATCGCCCCTGGCGCCCTTCCTGGACCCGGGCAGCATGGCCTTCGAGAGCCCTGAGCGGTTCGGCTACCGCCTCTTCGCTCGCACACTTGAAGAGCACCGTTCCAGGCTGGAGAGCCCCAACTGGCGCGATGTGCTGTCATATGAGACCTTTAACCTTAGCCGTGACCAGATCGTCCAGGCGTCCTATGACGCAGCGGACCGCCTCAACGATGTCAGGGTCGAGGTCGGGCTTATGACGGTCGAGGAGAAGAGGCTCCGGGAAGCAAGGTCCAAGGACGCCCGCCAGCTTATGAAGGAAGTTGAAAGCGCCATGCGGCTGCAGGACGCGGCATCGAGGGAGGAGACCCTTGCCCGGCTAAAGCAGAGGGGCGAGGATCTCATGGAATCGACCATCTGTCAGAAGCGGGACCTCGAATGGGACTCGCCCAGCGTGTTCCGGAGCATACCCAGGGCGATGTATGCCCTCATGTTCCGCCGCAAGCCTCGCTCCGGTTAGCTCCGGCCAAGCTCGATGGACCGCTTGGCGGCCGCATCCACCGCATCGATGAACGCGCCGCGGACCCCGGCCTCCTCCAGGACCCTGATGCCCTCGATGGTCGTGCCTGCCGGCGACTCCACCATGTTCTTGAACTGGGCCGGATGGCCTTTTATGTCGAGGACCGTCTTCGCTGCGCCGAACACCGTCTGCGCGGCGAGGGTTTGCGCAACATCTCTGGGGAGACCGGCCAGAACGCCGCCGTCGGCGAGGGCCTCTATCACCATGTAGATGTATGCCGGGCCGCTTCCCGATAGTCCGGTGACCGCGTCCAAAAGCTTCTCTTCCATCGCGAACGCGACGCCTACGGACTCGAGCACCTTCTGCACGGTGTCCTTGTCCTCTCTCTTGGCCGATCGGCCGAGGGCAAAGGCCGATGCCGATGCACCGACTAGACAGGGCTGGTTGGGCATGACCCTTACCACACGAACCCCCCAGTTCAGGTGGGCCTCGATGAACGATATCTTTGTGCCGGCGGCGATGGATATCAGCAGGTGGTCGGATCCAAGCATTGGCTTGAGCTCGTCGAGCACCGGGGCAACGATGTTCGGCTTCACCGCCAGCACGACGTTGTTGGCCTCCCGGACCACCTCTACGTTGTCGGCCGTGACCGATATCCCCAGCGTGCGGGCGATATAATCCCTACGTTCCGGGACGACCTCGCTGGCGATCAGCTCGCTGGGAGAACATACGCCTGCGGATATCATGCCTTTCATCATCGCCTCGGCCATGTTGCCGGCGCCTATGAAGCCGAACCTCTTGCTCATCGTATCACCTGTTAAGGACGCTGCGGAGCGTGCTGACAGGGCACTAATGGTCCCGGACAACTTAAATCTGTCACCCGCTCAGCGGCCGGTCGCAGACGCAGCGGCCATGCGCGCCGCCTGAGCGTCCCGCCCAGAGCTCAGGTGACGGAGCACCTCGCTCATGAAGGCGGGAAGGTCGTCGGGCATCCGTGATGTGATTATGTTCCCGTCGATGACCACTTCCTGGTCCAGGAACCGGGCGCCGGCGTTCATCATGTCATCCTTGAGCGATGACCAGCAGGTGACCTTGCGGCCGCTGAGGATGCCCGCCGAGGCCAGGACCCACGGCCCGTGGCAGATGGAAGCGACGAGCTTTCCCTCGTCATACATGAGACGGACCATCTGAGCGAACTCGGGATACATCCGCATCTTGTCCGGAGCGTAACCTCCCGGCACTATCACGGCATCGAAGTCCGAGGACCGGGCCTCCTTGATGGACAGGTCGGCCCTGTTGGGAACGCCGTGCTTCCCCTGAAAGACCTCCTTCCGCCCCGAGCCGATGACCACCGGCTGGTGTCCTGCCTCTTTAAGGCGATAGAATGGATACCAAAACTCCACGTCCTCGTACAGGTCCTCAGTGAATATCGCTACTTTCATGTTCGCCTCTCCTATGCCTATTGATAGGATTGTTTGCAAGTAGGGGAACATATACTTTCCATAGGCCTGCGGGGAAGCTAGCCGGAAAACGGTGCGTCATTATCATGTTCCGTTCTTTGATAATCATGATTTTATTTTTTCGTAGAAAAGGGGCAAATTCAGCCTAAATGGGAGACCGTCCAGATAGGCCAGTGAAGTTAACGGCTGATAACGTATTTATAGAGGCTAACTATTCTCGCATCAATGCTCTTGGACACCTATTTGCCAATAGCAATCTTTGCAGTTATAGCTCTAGGAGTCCCCGCATTCGCGTTCTGGATGACCAAGTTCTTCCGGCCTACCAGACCGTCGGCTCTCAAGCGGGAGACCTACGAGTGCGGTGAGGTGCCGATCGGGGTGGCGCGGGTCCAGTTCCACTTCCAGTTCTATATGTTCGCGATCATCTTCGTAGCTTTCGACGTCGTTACTGTTTTTTTGATGATCTGGGCTTTGAACTTCGTCAACCTTTCCTTTGACGCAAAGATGCTGATGCTTGCCTTCTTTGGATTGCTCCTGGTCGGGGTGTTCTATGCCCTGAGGAAGGAGGAGAGATTATGGATTTGAGCGCGTACCCGAACGCTATCGCGATGAGCGCGAAGGAGTTCGTGGAATGGTCCACGAACGTCATGGACGATATCGTCCGCGCCACTGGTGTGAAGAGGGGCCTCGACAAGGTGATGGACCCATTGCTCAACTGGGGCGTAAGGAACTCGATGTACCCGCTGCACTTCGGCATAGCCTGCTGCGCCCTGGAGATGGCCGCTTGTTCCGGGCCTCGATATGACAATGAAAGGCTTGGACTGGTCTTCAGGTCCTCGCCTCGACAGTGCGATGTTCTCCTGGTGAACGGCTGGGTCTCCAAGAAGCTGAGGCCGGCCCTGAGGCGCCTCTACGAGGAGATGCCCGAGCCCAAGTGGGTCATCGCCATGGGCGAGTGCGCCATCTCCGGCGGCCCCTGGTATGATGCATATAATGTCGTTCAGGGCGTAGACACCTTCATCCCCGTGGACGTGTACATCCCCGGTTGCCCGCCCAGGCCTGAGGCGCTTATAGACGGGTTCCTGAGACTGCACCAGAAGATCAAGAAGTCGAAGATCGGCACGTTCATGGACGACTGAGGTGGGAGCATGGAAGACAACGTTACTTATACTGTAGAACAGGTCAAGAGCAGGATCTCCGAAGCGTTCCCAACTGCGGTTAAGTTCGAAAGCAAGGTCAAGCCGCGGCGTTTGTTCATGACCGCCGACAAGGGGTCCTTGCTGAAGCTCTGCATGTTCATGAAGGACCAGCTAGGGTTCAACCAATGCAGCCTGGTCACCGGTGTGGACTGGTGCGACCGCATGCAGGTCGTCTATCATCTCACATCCTATTCGAGCAACATTACCGCCGAGATAGTGGTGGACATCCCCCGCGACAATCCTGAGATCGATTCGATAACCCCGCTCTGGGGAGGCGCTAACTGGCACGAAAGGGAGGCCTATGACATGTTCGGGATCGTGTTCAAGGACCATCCGAAGATGGAGAGGCTTCTGCTGCCGGCGGACTACACCTTCTTCCCCTTGCGGAAGGACTGCAAGACAGGGGGTCCGTAAGATGGCAGAGATGTGGATCAACATGGGCCCTCAGCACCCCATGACCCATGGGCTGTGGAACCTGAGGGTCAAGGTCGACGGAGAGACCATTACGGACGCTGAGCCCGTCATCGGCTATCTGCATCGCGGCTGGGAGAAGATGGTGGAGAACCGCAAGTATCCCCAGATCATCCCCATGGCCGACCGATTGTGCTATGGATCCTCGTTCACCTGGAGCCATGTATACTGCATGGCAGTGGAGAACCTCATGGGCCTCGAGGTGCCGGAGCGTGCCAAATGGATACGGGCCATGTCCGATGAGCTGCAGAGGATCGGCAACCACTTGATGTGGCTGGCCGCCATCGGTCCGGACCTGGGCAACCTGACCATCTTCCTCTATGCCATTCGGGAGAGGGAGATGTTCCTGGACCTTTTCCAGAGCCTGTGCGGCGCAAGGATGACCTATAATTATTGCCGCATCGGCGGCGTGAGGAACGCCGCGCCTCCAAACTGGGAGCGTGACGTCCTCAGGACCCTCGACTACTTCGAGAAGAGGATCGATGAGTACGAGGACCTGGTGGATCGCAACAAGGTTTTCCGCATGAGGATGGAGGGCCTCGCCCCGATGTCCGGAAAGGACGCCATCAACCTTGGCATCACCGGTCCCGTCCTCAGGGCCAGCGGCGTGAAGTACGATGTCCGGCACAACGATCCCTATGAGATATACGACGAGGTCGATTGGCACATGTGCACTGCCGACGAGGGCGACACCTATGCCCGGTACCGGGTGCGCATGGACGAAATGAGGATGTCCGTCCAGATAGTCAGGGACATCCTGAAGAAGATGCCTAAGGACGGCCCCATCAGGGTCAAGCCTCCTCGGAACGCGCCGGTTGGGACCGGGTTCGCAAGGATGGAGGACCCTCGGGGCGAGAGCCTCATATATGTGGTAGGCAAGGGCGACGACGAGCCTTACCGCCTCAAGGTAAGAAGCCCGCTTTATGTGATATTGTCAGCCACCCCTCTCCTGCTGAGAGGTCACAAGGTTGCTGACGTCCCCTCGATCCTAGGCATGATCGATGTCTGCATGGGCGAGACGGATCGGT
>JAKIXL010000003.1:13064-21340 GCA_022709105.1 Thermoplasmatota archaeon
ATTGGGCGGCCTCATCCACTGGCTGTTGGTCGACATAATCGGAGCGTTCGTCGGATGGCTCGGATTCCATGGCCTCGAGGCCTGGCTGGGCAGCCCCGGCGTCCTGAACTTCGTCACCATCTTGATAGTGGCGCTCATCGTGTTCGTAGTGGGCATGCTGGTATCGATCACT
Organism: Thermoplasmatota archaeon; assembly: GCA_022709105.1. Taxonomy (GTDB): domain Archaea; phylum Thermoplasmatota; class Thermoplasmata; order Methanomassiliicoccales; family Methanomassiliicoccaceae; genus UBA6. The sequence continues at coordinate 13,237 of JAKIXL010000003.1, forward strand.
CTGATCTGGCAGGAGAGGAAGACCCTCGGCCGGCTGATGGACCGGCGCGGTACTCAGGTAGGTCCCATCGGCCTGTTCCAGAACTTCGCTGATGCCTTGAAGGTCCTGGTGAAGGAGCACATCGTTCCCGAGGCCGCGGACAGCTTGGTGTACAACCTTGCTCCCGTGGTCATCATCGGGACCTCTCTGATGATGTTCGTGACCTTGCCCTACAGCCCGGGTTTCTATGTATCGAACCCCCAGTTGGGCCTCCTGCTCACGCTGGCGCTGTTCGGCATAGTGCCCTTCGCCGTGCTGCTCGGCGGCTGGGCCTCTAATAATAAATACACCCTCATCGGAGGGATGCGGGCGGCGGCCCAGATTATCGCTTACGAAGTGCCGCTCCTTCTGTCGGTCGTCGGAGTGGTCATCCTCACCGGCAGCCTGAACTTCTTTGAGATAGTGCAATGGCAGCAGGACAATGTCTGGCTCATCGCTCCGATGATCATCGGGGCCTTCACTTTTGTCATATCGATGGTGGCCGAGCTGGAACGTGTCCCTTTCGACCTGCCGGAGGCGGAAGCCGAGCTGGTGGAAGGATGGGGCACCGAGTATGGTGGGATGAGGTTCGGACTTATCATGATGTCAGAGTATGCCAGGGGGTTCGTTGGATCTTCCATCATCACCCTCGTCTTCCTTGGAGGATGGGACATGCCCGATTTCTTGAACGTCATACCTGTCGGGCTTTGGTTCCTGCTTAAGGTGTTCATGGTGTTTGGCATAATCATCTGGGTCAGGGGCGCTCTGCCCAGGGTCAGGACCGACCAGATCCTCAACCTTGGATGGAAGAGGCTCTTGCCCCTGGCCGCGATCAACATCGCCATCGCAATCGTGTTCAAGACCGCGGGGGTATTCTGATGGCGAGGAAGGAAAAGTCAAGAAGAGAGAAGGAGTTCGGTCTGACCGCCTACATCCTGAAGCCCATGCTTGTTACGGCGAAACAGACCTTGAAGTCCACCATAAACCGGCCCAATACCGTTCAATACCCCTGGGAGAAGCTTGTCCTCCCGGATGTGTTCCGCGGTAGGCCAGGACTGATATTCGAGAAGTGCATCGGGTGCGGCATCTGCATGCGCATTTGCCCAAACAGGTGCATTGAGCTGGTTGAGGTCGATGACCTCAAGCACGAGGAGGGGAAACCCCCGAAGAAGGTCAAGCGCCCCAGGGTCAACGTTGGCAGGTGCATGATGTGCGGCTTCTGCGCTGAATATTGCCCCACTGACGCGATGATCGTCACGCCGGAGTATGAGCTGGCCGCCTACACTAGGGAGGAAATGATCTACGATCCGTACAAGCTGCAGTTCCCAGGGGTTCCAGGGAACGAGGTGCATATCGAAGAGATATTGCCCTCGGAGCTTAACAAGGGGGTCGCCCCCCGGCGGCACGTGGAACACGTTGACCTACCGGTTGTGGATGACAAGAAGTGCATAAGCTGCTCCCGGTGCGCCAAGGACTGCCCAGTGGGGGCAGTCAAGATGGTAGAGGTCGGGGTAAACGAGAAGGGCAGGCCGATCAAGAGGCCCGTCTTCGACAAGGAAAAGTGCGTCTCTTGCGAGACCTGTGTCGAAGTATGTCCCAAGGACGCCCTGACCATGCAGGAGGTGCAGTGATGCCGCTGCCATGGGATTTCATCATTTTCCTGTTCGTTGCCGCGGTAACGATAATCGCGGCCCTGGCCGTGCTATGGTCCAAGGAGATCGTCAGGAGCGTCATGTGGCTTACCCTGGCCTTCCTGGGAGTGGCATTCACCTATCTCTTCCTGGGCGCGGAGTACCTTGCGATCATCCAGATAACGATATACGTCGGCGCGGTGGCTGTCCTGATGCTGTTCGGTATCATGCTAACCAAGCGCCGCCTGCTGGGAGGTGGCCGAGATGAATAGGCGCAACGTCCTGATCGGTATCACTCTGGTGGCGTTCCTGGTCCTCGTGATCGGATCGCTTATGGCCGCTCAATGGCCGGCCGGTTCACTGGTCGAGACCGACAACAACGAGCTTAGCAGCATATTGTTCAACGAGTACGGCCTTGCCGTCCTCATAGTCGGCATCGTGCTGTTCGTGTCCATGCTGGGAGGAGTGTTCATCGCCCAGGAGGAGAACGAATGATAGCGATAGAGTACTTCATTGGCCTTTCGGCCATCCTGTTCATCATCGGAGCGGTGGGCGTCCTCACGCGCAAGAGCGCCATCGTCGTGCTGATGTGCATCGAGCTGATGTTGAATGCCGCGAACATCAACTTCGTGGCGTTCTCCGCCTATTCGGGCAACATGAACGGCATGGTGTTCGCTCTCGTATCGATCGCGATAGCCGCCGCGGAGGTCGCGGTAGGCTTGGCAATAGTGCTGAACCTGTACAAGGCCAGAGACACCATCGGCCTTGACGAGGTCAACCTCCTGAGGTGGTAATGATGTACTGGAGCGAGCTGGCCTGGTTGATCCCCATCATCCCGCTGATATCCTTCGTCGTAGTCGGGTTCTTGGGCAACAAGGCGTTCAAGAGGATCGAGAACGGCGGTTATTTCGCCATCCTGATGGCTGCGGTCGCCTGTTTCCTGTCCCTAATGGTGGCGTTCGAGATATTGACCGGTGGCTACCCCGGCGGCACGTTCATACAGTCCATGAACTGGATGACAGTACCCGGGTTCACCTTCAACATGGGCATATACATCGACACGCTGACCGCCCTGATGCTGATCGTGGTGTCCTTCATTTCCACCCTGGTCGTCATCTATTCCGTCGGATACATGCATGAGGAGGGCGAGAAGAAGCGCCGCTACTACGCGGAGATCTCCCTCTTCATATGCGCAATGCTCGGACTGGTCCTGTCTTCGAACTTCCTGCAGATGTTCATCTTCTGGGAGATCGTCGGCCTATGTTCCTACCTGCTCATCGGCTTCTGGAACACCAAGCCTTCTGCCGCCTCTGCGGCCAAGAAGGCGTTCCTGGTGACCAGGATCGGGGACATCATGTTCATGCTGGGCCTGTTCATCTTCTTCGTCTGGTTCCAAGGCAACCTGGACTTCAGTTATATCTTCAACAACGTGGACGCCTTCCTCGGGGGGAACGACCTGCTCACCCTGGGAACGTTCTTCATCTTCGGCGGGGCGATCGGCAAGTCCGCGCAGTTCCCCCTGCATGACTGGTTGCCGGATGCCATGGAGGGCCCGACCACCGTGTCGGCCCTCATCCATGCTGCGACCATGGTCAAGGCCGGTGTCTACCTTGTGGCGAGGACCTACCCTGTCATGGTGGAGACGCCGAACACGATGCTCATCATCGCCATCATCGGAGGCATAACTGCACTAATGGCGGCGACCATGGCGTTGAACAACCCCAACATCAAGCGGGTGCTCGCCTACTCGACCATCAGCCAGCTGGGTTACATGTTCCTAGCGCTGGGCACCGGCGGATACCTGTTCTTCCACACTCAGGAAACCAACGCCGGCTTCATGTCCGGCATGTTCCACCTGATGAACCATGCGTTCTTCAAGGCCCTGCTCTTCCTGAGCGCCGGCGCGGTCATACACGCTGTGCACACCGAGGACATGAGGCTGATGGGAGGACTGTCCAAGAAGCTGAAGATAACCTCCTTGGTGATGCTGATCGGTTGCATATCCATAGCAGGCATACCGCCACTGTCAGGGTTCTGGTCCAAGGATGAGATCTTGGCAGTGGTGTTCGAGACTGGCGCGGAGAATCCGCTGTTCTATGTGCTCTATATAATGGGCATCCTGACGGCGTTCATGACCGCCTTCTACATGTTCCGCCTATGGTACATGACCTTCGCCGGAGAGCCTAGGGACCATCACGTGTACGACCATGCGCATGAGTCTCCCAAGGTAATGTGGGTGCCGCTGGCCATACTCGCCGCGCTGGCGTTCGGTTCCGGGTTCGCCTTGTTCTTCGGGTTCTCCGAGGCCATACAACCTACCATGTTCCACCCCCATGCGGAAACGTGGACGCAGATCCTGGAGATCGTGTTCACCGACGTCCTGACGTACCTATCCATCATCGCGGCCGTGCTTGGCATTTTCCTTGCATACCTGATGTACAGGAAGAGGTCCATAAACCCCGACGTTTTCGTGGCCACCCCAGCCCGCCGGAAGATCTACGGTCTGCTCCTGGCGAGGTACGGCTTCACCGCCGCCTACGACTGGATCGGGCTCAAGGTCGTCTACGGAGTTGCTAAGGCGGTGGACTGGTTCGACCGGAAGGTCATCGACGGGATCGTCAACGGGTTCGCCATTGTGACCATAAAGGTGGGCAACATAGTTCGCAGAGGCCAGACCGGCTTCGTGCAATCCTATGCGGCCCTCGTAGTAGCGGGGGTGTCGATCATCGTCATCCTCCTCTTCCTCTTCGGAGGCGTGATCTAAGATGTTCGAGAACTTCCCCATACTGTCCCTGCTGCTGATCGTTCCTCTGATCGGATCGATGATGACGTTCGCAGCGGGCAAGCATGCCAAGGCCGCAAGGTACCTGGCCCTGGTCTTTTCCGGGATCACCTTGGTCATCGCGACCCTCATTATCATGAACTTCTCGCTCAGCGCCCCGCTGGGCACGGAGTTCCAGTTCGATGAGGCATATGACTGGGTGCCCATGTTGGGCATATCTTACCACCTGGGCGTCGACGGCATAAGCATGCTGATGGTGTTCCTTTCGGCCCTGCTGGTCTTCCTGGCCATCCTGTTCTCGTGGGATGTCGAGGAGCGGACCAGCTCGTACATGGGGCTCATGCTGCTGCTGGACGTCGGAGTGCTGGGCGTGTTCACGGCTCTGGACTACTTCCTCTTCTACATATTCTGGGAGGTCGTGCTGATCCCGATGTACTTCCTCATAGCGATATGGGGAGGACCGAGCCGAGCATATGCTTCCATCAAGTTCTTCATATACACTCACGTGGCCTCGCTGTTCATGCTGCTGGGCATATTCGCCCTGTACTTCACGGCGAGCCCCCTGTTGGGAGCCCCCAGCTTCGACATGATAGAGATAGCCTCGGTGTCCGGGGACATCGGGCATGCCCTGCAGCTGATCATCTATGCTGCGCTGTTCTTCGGCTTCATAGTCAAGATGCCGATGGTGCCCTTCCACACCTGGCTACCGGACGCTCACGTTCAGGCCCCTACCGCTGGATCGGTCCTTCTGGCCGGCCTTCTGCTAAAGATGGGGTCGTACGGTATCATCAGGATCTGCGTGTTCACCTTCCCCGACATCACGGTCGAGGCGCAGGTGCTCATTGCGATCATCGGCGTACTGTCCATCGTCTATGGCGCGTTCGCCTGCCTGGCGCAGACCGACCTGAAGAAGATGGTCGCATACTCGTCGATCAGCCATATGGGAATAGTGCTCCTTGGTATCGCCACCCTGACCGATCTAGGTATGGCCGCGGCAGTGTTCCAGATGTTCGCCCATGGATTGATAACGGCCGTCCTCTTCATGACCTGCGGCATGTTCCAGCATAAGGCCGGCACGAGGGAGATACCTCTGCTGGGCGGCCTGGCGCCGAAAGTACCCGTACTGTCAACGGTAATGATGATCGGGTTCATGGCCTCCCTGGGGCTTCCTGGTCTGGTGGGGTTCGTGGCCGAGTTCTCGGTGTTCACCGCCACCTACGACTTCTTCGACCTTTGGGTGATAGTCCCCATCGCCAGCGTGGCGCTGACCGCCGCGTACTATATATGGGCCATGCAGAGGTCGATATTCGGCAGCCTGACCACCAAGATAGATACCGAACACATTCACGATGCCTACTGGTTCGAGACCGTCCCTCTGGCGGTACTTATCGGCCTCATCGCACTGTTCGGCATCTATCCTAGACTGGTGATGGACATCATCGTGCCGTCGATTCCCCGCATACTGACCGGGGTGATCTAAAATGGCTCTAGACTATAGTGCGTTGTATCCTGTGCTGGTAATGGTCATCTTTGCCGCGGCGTTGCCCGCGGTGAACCTGGTGGCCAAATCCAGCCGGTCATTGGCCGGGGTCTCCGTGGTGGGCATCCTTTCCTCCATGGGCTTCGTGATCTACTATATGCTCAACGGATATCCGGCGATGATGGGCGGGGAGACCGTCCTGCTGCTGCGGCTCGACGTTTTCGCTGCCCTGTTCGCGCTGGTGTTCCAGTTCGTGGCCCTGTATGTCGTGCTGGCCTCTGCCAGGTACATCGAGAAGGACCGCCATCAGGCCGAGTACTTCTCCCTCATCATGCTGGCCACCTCTGGCATGATCGTTGTGGCCATGGCCGTAGACCTGATCTCTCTGTTCGTCGGCCTGGAGACCGCATCGCTCTCCTCCTACGCACTGGTCGCCTTCCGCAAGAGGGACAAGCGGGGCGCGGAGGCCGCGGTCAAGTACCTGGTCATCGGCGGCATGTCGTCGGCGCTGTCCCTATATGGCATCTCCTTGCTGTATGGGATCACCGGGACCACCAACCTTGAGGGCATCAACTCAGGCCTTGCCGCTATGTCCTCGGGACTGAACCCCGCTGCATGGCTAGCCATAGCGATGCTCCTCGCAGGGTTCGGGTTCAAGGTGGCAATAGTGCCCTTCCATCAGTGGGCCCCGGACGTGTACGAGGGAGCGCCTACGCCCATCTCAGGCCTGCTAGCGGCCGGCTCCAAGAAGATGGGGTTCGTGGCCATGTTCAAGGTGTTCCTTGTAGCGCTGATCGCCCTTAAGGCCGACTGGCAGATTCTGGCCGCCATCTTGGCCATCCTGACAATGACCATCGGTAACGTGGTGGCGCTGCAGCAGACCAACATCAAGCGCATGCTGGCGTACTCGTCCATCGGCCAGGCCGGATACATGATCATCGCCATAGCCGTAGCATCCCAGTTCGCTGTGGAGAGCAGCATCTTCCACATCATAACCCACGCCTTCATGAAGGGCGGGGCGTTCATGGTCGTGGCCGCGCTGTCCTACGTGGCGCTGGGTGAGAGCATCGCGGACTACAAAGGACTTGGCCGCAGGGCGCCGCTCGTTGCGCTGTCCATGGGCATCTTCCTGTTCGCCTTGGCCGGCATACCGCCGCTGTCAGGGTTCTGGTCCAAGGTGTTCCTGTTCTCCTCGGCCATCGACGCCTCGCAGGTCGTGGACCAAGGATGGATGGTGTGGCTGGCGATAGCGGGTATCCTGAACAGTGCCCTGTCCCTGTACTATTACGCACGCGTGGTTAAGTACATGTTCGTGGACGATGGCCCCACCACAGAAAGACTGAAGATACCGCTGTCCCTGTCCGCCGCGATCGCCATATGCCTGGTCGCCACCATCGCTATCGGCATCTGGCCAGAGCCGGTTATCGATCTATGCGAGCAGGCCGCCAGGGCCCTGGTCCCGCTGCTGGGATGATCTCAAACCTTTTTCTTCCAACCTTTTAGGGCGTCGAGGACGGAAATCGTCCCGACCACCTCGTCCTTTTCATCCACCACTACGATCTGGCGTGCCGTCCAGGAGTCCATGACCCGCAGCGCGTTCATCACAGTGTCGTCCTGCTTGATCTGCACGCACGGCTGATTGCCGGTCAGTACGCATGCTGTCACGAAGTCACGGACCAACGCTCTCTTGATGTCCACGCTCTTTGCCACCAAGCGCCCAATGTCCGTGTCGTCTATCAGACCTGCCAGGCGACCATCGTCCATAACCAGTACGCTGTTCCGCCCTCGTTCGATCATGACCATTAGGGCATCGTCCAGTGTTCCCTCGTAGGGCACCGTTGCGGGATCGCGGCTCATGAACTCGCCTACGCGGGCCCCCGTTGCCTGTTCGGTACTCTCCATCATGCGGTTACTTTCGGAACTGGACGGTCATAAATATTGTCAAGGGACGTGTCGTAGGTCGGCCCGGCCTTCAGAAAAGGAGAGCATCTAGCGCAGGACCGCTTGGGAACCCGATAAGCGTTAAGTAATCCCTCGGTATTATCACGGCCCATGGCAGCATGCTGGGACGCTCTCATAGTCGATGACCTCCACCTAGTGGAAGCGGAGATCAGGCAGAGCGTCCGGTCCCGACAGCCCATTTTGACCGAGATCGCCTTGCATGTCATCGACTCAGGAGGCAAGAGGATGCGT
>JAKIXL010000003.1:21366-32965 GCA_022709105.1 Thermoplasmatota archaeon
CCTCCTGTCGTTCCATAGCGTAGGCGGGAAGGAGAAGGAAAAGATCATCAAACTTGCTGCCGCTTTCGAGCTTATTCATTCTGCCACCCTGGTCCATGACGACATCAACGATGGAGCGGACACCCGGCGAGGCACTGTCGCCACATATCGCAAATATGGCCTGCAGCAGGCGCTTATCGCCGGCGACTTCCTGTTCGTGCAGGGGTTCCGCCTGGGCGGGGCCATGGAGACCCAAGCGATAGTGGAGATGGTTGCCGACGCCTGCTCCGCGATGGCCGAGAGCGAGATACTGCAGATCGAGATGGAACGCCGCTCGGAAACGCCCCTGGACACCTACATGAGCATCATCGGGGGGAAGACGGCCAAGCCCATCGAGGCCGGCGCTCGGGTGGGAGCCTTCATCGGAGGGGGGACGGTAGATGAGATCGAGGCCCTGGGACGGTTTGGCCTAGGCATAGGATATGCCTTTCAGATCGTCGATGATATCTTGGACGTGACCGGGGAACTCACATCTGTCGGCAAACCGCCGGGGATGGACGTTCTGGACAGCAAGGCCAACCTTCCGCTCATGATCGCTATGCAAGGACGGTACCCCGGCTCGAGCCGCATTTCCGAGGTGTTCGAGAAGGATGTGAAGACCTCGGCCGAGATAGAAGAGGTCCTCGATCTGGTGCGCGCCACCGACGCTGTCGTGTTGGCTCGTGAACATGCTAGGAAGTTCAGGGACGATGCGGTGAAGGCCCTTGACATCATACCGTCATCGCCGTACAAGGACTCGCTGATAGCCCTTGCCGGAACCGTCCTGGAGCGGACGAACTGATGAACGACGAGTTCGATGTGGTGGTCGTCGGCTCCGGACCTGCCGGTTCGAGCGTCGCGGAACATGCAGCGCTCGGTGGTGCGAGAGTGCTGGTTCTCGAGAGGAAGGGAGCGATCGGAGAGCCGGTAGCATGCGGTGAGTTCCTTCCGGTCCTTGATGAGATCAAGGCCACCTTTCCTGACGCCGAGGACCTTGAACCGGTGTTCGACATCCCATCGTCACTTGTCTCCCGGGAGATCGACCTAATCCGGATAATGTCGCCTCGCTCGCGTGGCTTCGATATCCCCTTCCTTGGGTACACCACCGATCGTAACCGTTTCGATCAACATTTGGCGTCGAAAGCGGTGAAGGCCGGCGCATTCATCCGCACCTCGAGCATGGTCACCTCTGTCGAAGGTACCGAAGTGAGGACCAGGGACGAGGTCTATCGGGCCAAGGTGGTCGTGGGCGCAGATGGCCCGAACTCCAAGGTGGCCAGGGGGCTCGGTCTGCCGCGCAACGAGGATATGTATCCAGCGGTCACCTCGCAGGCGATCGGTCCGTTCGAGCCGATCATGGAAATGTACTTCGGCGGATTGGCCCCTGGAGCTTACGCTTGGGTGTTGCCGAAGAGGGACGGCGCCAACGTAGGGGTCGGCGTGGCGCCTAAGTTCTCCGATGGGAGGGTGGGAGATTATTTCCAGGAGTTCCTTCGCATGAGGAAGCTGGAAGTGACCGGAAGGCCGGTCGGTAAGTACGTCCCATCGAACGGCCCGGTCTCCCGGACCTTCACCTCGTCAGGCCTGCTGGTCGGCGACGCCGCAGGCCATGTGATGGCCGTCAACGGCGGGGGGATCCCCATCGCCATGATATGCGGCCGCATTGCCGGACGGACCATAGCAGACCACCTCGTCAAGGGCACCCCGCTCTCCACTTATGAGGAGAGCTGGAAGCGACAGGTGTACAAGCCCCTCCGCACTGCGGTGCACACCAAGATGCTGGCCTCCCTGTTCTTCGGCGGCACTGGACGTCTTGAGTTCTCCATGCGGGTGCTAGGACCGCGCAGGATGGGCAATATCCTCCGCTGCCGCCCTTCATTTCCTTGAGCGCGAGGAGCGCAGGGGGCTTCCGCAGATCGGACAGTCCGGATGGTTCTCCTCCCACTCTTTACGGCATCCAGTGCAGCGGTACTTCCAGCGGACCACTTCCTTGATCCCTTTCATACCTACGCCGCGATATTTCAGCCCCATCGCTCTGGCGGTGTTCTGCATCGAGTAGTCATCGGTGAGCAGTTCCGCCCTTAGGTCGAGGGCAAGCGCCAAGACCTCGATGTCGGTTGGGGAGAGACGAGCGTCGTCGCCTGTACGCAAGGCGGTCCTGCGAACTGTGTCGATCGCACCGGGCGTTGGCGAAGAGACTTTAAGCAGGTCCTCCCAGAACCTCACTCGGGGGTCGTCGTACTTCCGCAGCTCGGCGATAACCCCCGGGGTCGCATGCGCCTCGCCCGGCGGTAGGTCTTGCATGGCGAACAGCGCGGAGGTGTCCAGAACGAATCTCACGGCGGGGTCATGAACGCGAGGCAGAAAATAACTTCGCAACCACTAAATACGAAGGGTCTAATCCACGGGGCATGCAGAGCATAACGGTCGACCAGGAGGTGATCGACTTCGTCAAGAGGAACGGGCGTGATTATAGAGTGTCCACCTCCTGCTCCGGGCCTGTCATCGTGCCTATCACTGTTAAGTCCCCCAAGGACACCGACGTCAAAGTGAGGATCGGCGAGAACATTTTGTACATATCGAGAGTGCAGGCGCGCTATATCAATCGCGTTACCCCGGACATGTTGGACGAGTCAAGGCTCGAGAACTGCTCGATCTTCTGACCACGAAGGCCTCATCGGCCGCGTACTGGGCGATCCTCTCGATGTCCAGCCTCTTTTCCTGAGCGGCCATTAGCTCAGGGGTGGCCATGGTCGCCGGACGGCTGGGCACGATGGTGCATGGCGACCCTTTCCTGATCGATATCCCATATGTGCCTATGCGCTTGGCCATGGCCTCGATCTCCAACTTATCAAGACCGATCAGGGGGCGGAGCACCGGAAAGTCCAGGCCGGACTGCTCCGATACTATGTTGTACAGCGTCTGAGAGGCTACCTGTCCGAGCGAATCGCCGGTAACAACCGCTTCAGCGCCTATGCGCCGCGCCAATCCCCTGGCCACCTTCAACATGGTGCGCTTGCACAGCACGCATTGAAGGTTACGCTGACATCGATCGTGTATCAACAGCTGGTTCGCTCCGTGCGGGGCCACGTATAGGTCCAGTTCCCGCTCTAGGCATGCCCCTATCCTGTCGGCCAGGTCCATGGCCTTGCAGATTGCCGTTGGGCCGGCATACGGACGATTGTCCATGTGCAGCAGCACCACGTCAGCGCCACTGCGGCCCATTAGATAAGCGGCCACCGGGGAGTCGATCCCTCCGGACAGCAGGCATACCGCCTTCATCGCTCACCGACCTTCATGAAAAAGGCACCGTGTTCAATTATTGAAACGGGGGATGTCCTGGACGAAGGTCGGGAACTCAACATCGTCCTCATCTCCTTCGTCGGCCTCCACGACCAGTTGGAACAACACGTTCAGGACCTCTCTCATCTGCTTCATCTCGTTCCTGAGATCGTTGATCTCGCGTATGAGATCCTCGTTGCTCTTGGCCATGGTTCAACCTGCTTTTCGTCTAATAACTACATGCGATATAAGGGTAACTAAAGGATAGCTTGCATAGCCGGCATGGGCAGGACACAAGGGCCGTGCGCTTGACTGGTTATGCGCCTGATCCTCCAGCGCCTATTGGTCCAAGCAGCGTGAACGTTGAGACAGCGGCCGCTTGGCCGCTTTCTTGGCCCATATCGCGGCGACGTCGTTCAGGTGCCCTTTCCCCTCGCTCAGACCATCAGAAGCTAATGTCGCCGTAATCGTCGGCGATCTTGCGGGTCTCAACGCGCTCGCACGGCTCGCAGCGTAGGCCCTTCCCCTGCCTGACCATGGGATGGCGGCATCTCCGACACAGCGCTTTGACCACGCCGAAATGCGGTTCCTGGGTGGACAGTTGTACAGAGGGCCGGGTCTGGATGACCTTGGCCCGTACCAGATCGCCCGGGCGGTACTCCTTTCCCACATCCTGCACATATTCCGAAGAAAGCTTGGACACATGGATGGTGGCCGATGTCTCTCCGGTGATCTCACGCTCCCTGCCCTCCGCGGCGAATATATCGCAGATGGCCATGCTTGCCCGAACATCGGTGATCCGGCAGAACACGCTGTCCCCGTTCTTAAGAACCACCAGGGGGTTCTTGGGAGATACTTTCGCTACCTTCTCCTCATGGTCCAGCTCCAGTTCGCCGGCCAAGCTCGACAGGATCTTTCCGTCCTGCTCATATGTGCCCTCCGCGGGCATGTACTCCTCGGCGACAGCAACCTCATCGCCGGGTAAGACCATCTTTCCGCTCATTTCGTCACATCCAATGAACTGATGCACAACAGTGCGACCTCTACCTCTTTCTTCCTCTTCTCGTGGAACTCGAACATGTGAGGTATCTCGAACTTATATCTTTTCTGGAAGTAGACCTCTCGGTCCAGGGCCCGCAGCATGGATGTCAGGAACTCTACGGTCCGAGCATTGTGAAGCGAGTAGACCTTGGGCGCAATGCGTACGGCCGCTTCCAGGAACGGACGGTCCGCATTTCGGAGCTGGGCTCCGAAGGGAGGGTTCATGATGACGGTGTCCGCTTTCATCCTGACGTCCCTTACGTCCGCCTCCCTCACCTCGATCTCTACCTCTGCTTCCTTGGCGTTCCTCCTGGCATCTGCCGCCGCCTGCGGGTCAACTTCTATGCCGATGACCTTGGAGGCGCCCAGGAGCGCTGCGCCTATGGACAGGATGCCAGTGCCACAGCCCAGATCGGCCACCTTTCGCCCGGCGATGTCCCCGAAGGCGTATGCTGTGAACAGCATGTCCGCGGCCACCGCTGCCGGGGTGGAGTATTGCTCCAGACGCGCCTGGGGACGGGCGTGTGGAGCCACCCTCTGAAGCCTTCTCTCCAGCTCGTTCTTCTTCATGGCCTTCAATGCAGCCCGAGGTCCAGGAAGTCGGCGCTGGTAAGTATGCCGATGATCGTTCCTCGCCTGGTTACCAGGACCGCTTCCTCTCGCTGCAGATGAAGGGATGCCAGTTCGATCGGGGTATCTTCCGAGAGGATGGGAAAAGGGGCCTCCATCACGGTCTCGACCTTGGTCATCATCACCTCGTCATAGGACATCTTCTGGTTCCTTGTCTGCTCGATGGTGAAGTCCCTGATGCGGTCATCGGTTATACCGCCCACTATGCGATCGCCGGCCATCACCGGAAGCTGGGTGAACCTGCCCGTGACCATCTTGTCCACGGCCTCGGCCAGTGTGGCCTCCGGAATGATGGATACCACTCCCCGCGTGGCCAGGTCCCCGACGGTGAACCGGGCCCCCATGTTCTTGCCTTCCAGCGCTCTCTTCTTCAGAATGTTCTCGAAAGCATTGAAGATCTTTCGGACATTGTCATAGGATGGGTCTATGCTTCCCTTCTCGATCTTGGCGATCAATGACTGGGACACTCCTGCCAAGGCCGCCAGCTCTCTCTGTGAAAGGTCTAGGCGCTTCCTCATCTGGCGTATCTCGTCCAGATCTGGAAGCTGAGGGATGAGCGTCAGGTTCAATGATGCCATTGTTCAGAGCCTCGTCCGCTGCTATGCCGTTCGAGATAATAAAGAGTCTTATATTACATATTATCCGCGTCGTACAATTCCTGTTCATAAGCTCTGCCGTAGACTGGCAATTAAAAATCGTTAAAAGACACTCATTCCTTGATGACTCAAAGGGAGGACGGGCCTGCCGACCATGACAAAGGACGTTCCTGCCTCCTTTTCCACGGCCGATCGATCGAAGGCCCTCATGCCGTGCCGGCCTGTGTCCTTTGGAAGTGTTCCGGACCAGAATAGTGTCAGACCCCGGGGAACCGCATGACCGATTCCAGGACGATCCGCACCTCCACGTCCTTAAGTCCCAGGGGCATGATGGATGAGGCTATGGTGTTGTCAAGGGTGTGGTTGTCCGGCGCGTGCAGGCGGACCATGACCCGTTTGCCCCCGCTGATGAGCAGTACCTCCATAACCCCGTCGACCTCATGGAGCTTGCGAAGTTCTTTGACCGATATCCCGTCGCCCACGTTCGCAAGGACTATGGCGTCCGATCGCATTCCCATGAGCTCGTTGTTGACAATGGCCGCATATCCCAGAACGACCTTGTAGTCCTCCATCCTCCTGATGCGGTCACGGACGGTGGAGGGGGACCTGCGGAGCTTCGACGCTATCTCACGATAGGTCATCTTTCCATCCATCATCAACAGCTTGAGGATGCGGTGGTTCATGTCATCGACGGTGACCATTCTCGCGCTCCACCGTTCCATTGAACAGCCAGAAATTTATACCTTTTGACCTCGAGAGCGTAAGATGGCATGAACTACGCCCCGGCGTCACCCGAAAGGGAAAAAAACGCTGCCGATATATCTCCCAACGGCCCGGACGACCTCGGACAATGGTCTGGCCCCTCCCCTGAAAGAGCGTACCTACAGGCCGGATATGAACATGGGGGTCTCCGGCCGAGGGGAGTAGCAGGATTCGGTAGTATCGTTCACCGTCAGCGAGAACTTCGAGGGGAGCGCTTCCACCGCGCCTCGCATGACCTCCCCAAGGCGCTTCGGGGTCGCCATAACCCGGGCGTTCACCACCAGTGTTGCCTCATCCCCGAGGTACCTTGAGCCACGCACGCCATCTGTCTGAACTGAATCGGCCACCAGGGACATCTTGGCCCCCACCTTGGGCGAGGTTATCATCACCTTCACGTGCGCCAGGTCGTCTGGTGGGAAGGAGTCCGCCGCCGCTCTGAGCACGGTGGTGGCCAGATCATAGAGGTCAACACGCTCTGACGGAGAGACCTTGCTGGTGCTAGAGTACCATGACATCGCTGACTTCTCCGCCGCGAACTTCCTATGGTCCTCGCTCTTCAAGACCTTGATGCTGCGCTCGGCCGATAAGGTCAGGGAGGCTATGTCATCGACGCCCTTTCCGGTCCTAGCGGAGTAGGGGATGATCCTGGCGTCCGGTGCGAGGGCGGCGACCGCCGTCCTCGCTCTCTCCAGGCCTTCAGCGTCCAGGCGGTCGGTCTTCGAAAGCAGGACCACTTCCGCCTCCTTGACCTGGTGGGAGGGGATGAGGCGCTTCGAGCCTTCCAGCGATGCTGCCCGGGTGGCGTCCACCACAACGAGGAACGGCGCAACATCGAACTCCTCTGGATATTGGGCGCGCAGAGGCTCGACCACTGACGAAAGGATGTTGGTGGAGGTTCCAATAGGCTCCGCAAGGATGACATCCGGCCTGCTGGTCTGTACAATGGAACGGGCGTTCCTCACGAACTCGGGGAAGGTGGAGCAGAAGCAGCCTCCCATGACCTCCCGCACATCGAACCCGGCCTCGGAGGCATATTTGGTGTCCACGAGAACATGGCCCTGATCGTTGGTTATTATCGCCACGTTCTTTCCGTGCCTCTCTTTTAAATACCGAGCGAGGCCGACCATTAGCGTGGTCTTTCCCGCTCCCAGGTAGCCTCCGATCACAGCGAAGCGCGTTCTAGCGGTCATCCTCTCAACGATGGCGTCCAACGATAAATGGCTTTCTGGGATCAATCGTCAAGGCCTCCTATCTTGATGGCCCTTCGCATGAACGGGCAGCTCTCGCATGGTATGCTCACCGAACATCCTTTGCCGCTGGCCACCCCCTTCATCGAGCTTAATATGGCCAGGTCCATGGGCCGGATGTATCCCTCTCTGCCGTTGGCATGCAGCGTTGCCCTCTCTTCGGGAGATATGTCCGTGGAGTAACAGCCGCTCTTCACATACTCCATGCATCGTTCCATGTCCGACGGTGAGCAGCCGTCGCAACGCGTGCCCACCTTGGAAAGGGGCCCGAACAGGTTGGCCAGGGGGTCAACGACGAACACTCTGCCGTCCCTGCCTACAGATATGAATATCGTCCCCGGCGCAGAGGGTGCGAGATACTCCTGCCTGGTCCCCCGAACCTTCCTCTCGTCCACCACCTTCCAGAAGTCACGCAGCTGGTGTCCCAATTGGTAGTTCAGCTGATGATAGCCTATCTTGGTCCGATCTGCCAGCTCCTGCTTCGTCACCGGGCGGTCGATGGTCATTGCGTATAGGTTGCGGAGGATGGTGCGTCTCAGCTCGTGGTTGACTATGGATGTATACACATCGGGGTCGATGTAGGAGATCTCGATCCTGCAGCCGGCCATGTTCTTTGAATTGACGCTCAAATATTTGAATAGATTGACCAGCGTCTTTGGCCTTCGCCCGGCCTTTCGGCACTCGAGGTTCGCCAGGAAGCATGGAAATAGGCGCCCTGGGGCCTATCGCCATCGCAATGGGCGTTCCAAGATAGGTATCGGAGCTTCACAGACCGCCTTGTTCGGGTCGATATGTTCGTGCGTTCCCCGGCGTTTGATGGACAAATGCATCGCTCTTTCCCAGGACCGCAGTCTCCGCAGACCGTCGACGTTCATGCGGCCCATGCCCTGCTGAACTTAAGAGAGCTGCTCACCGGCCCAAGGGCCGGTGTCAGACGAAAGCATCAGCGTCCCCTTGCTGAGAGGTCGTGCGGTCCGTAATTCCTGGTGCCGCGTGATGCTAGTCGGACCTCGCCGGAAGGTAGAGCCTTTCTACTCCCTGGCGTCACCACAGCTCTGCTTAGACGGACACGGGCCATCATGAACGATGCATGTCCGGGATCATGCGCCGAGGGCCGCCCCTTCCTTGAGGCGAGATCGGCCTGGACCGTCAATGGGGCTAAGATGGGATCGCCTCCATGCGTGGACAGGGGCCACGTAACCACTTCCGCCTATGGGCCTGTTCATGACACCCTCCTCGAGGCAATGGCATAGGCTGGCCTGTGTTAGGCCGCGGGGGACGCTCGGAGGCGATCTAAATGAAATGATGGCGATTCCCAATGAACCTTGGCCGCGTACGATCCCTTGCTCCGCGTACGCTGTTGTTCGACCACGGCCTACTCCGAACATGGATGAGCGGGCCTGCCTGGTCGAGGTTAGCCGTGAGCTCGGGCGCAGGCCGGGCCATGAGAGCGGCCTTGTCTGCGCCGAAGGACTATGCCGGGACAATGGCCATGTGGTCACGACATCGGGCGGCAGGCCTTAGAGCGCCCCGCGCCGATTACGGTTTTTCGGCATCTCAGTGAAATAAAAAAAATTCGGCGGCGGGGGCAACGCCGCCGGGGATGAACCGCTCATAGCCATGTCATCTTAATGCCGTTCAGTTTGCGAGAAACGCATTACCTCCTCGCGCAGTGATCAGGAGACCGGGGAATATTGGGCCTGTTACCGCCGTGCGGACCAACCTTGCCGCGAGCCTCTTTTTACTCGATGTGAGCTTGTCCATCATGCCCTCGTTCCCTTCACTGATCCGTCAGCGATGCGGTCGCGTCATATCTTCTGACCGGACAGGGGTCGTCGGGATGCTGCGCTCTAGTTCCCCGCTGCCCGTTATCATCACGGATATTATACTTTATCTGACAGTATAATAATTATTCGAGGGCATTAAAGGCCGGCCATAGGCCCCTCGGCCTGTCTTGGAGAACAAGCGGCAGATATTATTCGTTCCTGCTTTACCGACCCATCAGAATTATACGAGGAAGGCGTTTAGATATCCTGCCCAGGAGAGCTAGAATGGTGGTCAACGAGGTATCATGCGAGAACCTGTCGAAGGTATACAGCAACGGCAAGGAGGCCCTCTCGGACATCAGCTTCACCATCCCGACCCGGGGAGTGTTCGCCCTCATAGGGCGCAATGGCGCGGGAAAGACCACTTTGACCAGGGTGATGTCGACCTTGTTGGAGCCCAGCTCGGGGAGGGCTACCATCGATGGGCTGGACATAATGGAGGACGCGGCGGAGCTGCGAAGCAGGATGGCCGTGGTCCCCCAAGAGGGAAAGGTGGTCCCGTGGATGTCCCCCGTGCAGATGATCACCGCATATCTGCTTTGGCGCGGAGAGGCCCATAAGGACGCCATGCGAAAGGCCAGAGACGCCGTGGCCATGGTCGGCATCGAGGAGCACGCCAACAGGATCAATAGGGTTTTGTCCGGCGGCATGAAGAGGAAGGCCCTGGTCGCCATGGTCATCGCCTCCGGCGCCGACCTCATATTCCTCGATGAACCGAGCACCGGTCTGGACCCAATATCCCGAAGGGACCTGTGGGGACTGCTGACCGACATCAGCAAGGACCGGTTCCTGTTCATGACCACCCATTATCTGGAAGAGGCCGAGTCCATTGCCGATCGCATCGGCATCCTTGATGGCGGCCGCCTACTGGCGTTGGGCTCGATGGAGGATCTGAGGGCGAGCATGGGCCGCAGGTACGTGCTCAAGTTTCCTTCAGGCACCGCTCTGCCGCCTTTCGAGGGAGAGATGATGGTCGGAAGGGACGGAATGACCCAAGTGATGACGACCGATGAGGGCTCTCATGAACTGTCGAAGGTGCTTATAGACAGCGGCACCTGGTTCTCGCTGAACCCCGTGACCTTGGAAGACATATTCTATAGGAAAGTGGGCAGGAAGATCGACGCTGACAACGGGGAGGCCAGGGATTGAGCAAACTTTCCAGCCAGTTGCTGGCATCCATCCTCGTGAACGCGATCTACGAGATGAGGGCCTATCCAGTGATCCTGATAAATACGCTGATCTCTCCCCTGTCGTTCCTCATCCTCATCTTCTTTGTGAGCCACGGCGATCTCCTTGGCGTTGCGATCTTGGGCGGGATGATCATGACTATGTTCCAGAGCGGCATGTTCCTCCAGGCCGACCTATCTCATCTGAAGAACGACTTTCGGCTCCAGGAGATGGTGGTGGCCTCCCCGACCGGCCCTGGAACGTACGTGGCGGGCATGGCCATTGCTGAGATCGTCTACAGTTCTCCTGCCTTGCTCGTCCTCGTGATACTGTTCGCGCTCTTCGTGCCGGTCACCTGGTTCCAGGCCACCGCCATCGCGATCATACTTCTGCTTATGTTCCTCTCCTCGGTCTCCTTGGGGTTCGCGCTGTCCACGATCTCCTCGGACATCGTCCAGAGCTTTGGATTTTCACGCCTCATCACCACCCTGTTCTCCACTTTGGCCCCGGTGTACTACCCCCTCACCTTGATACCGGAACCATTTCGGGTGCTGGCCTACCTATCGCCGACCACCTACACCGCGCGCCTGGCACAGGCGCTCGCCGGCTTCACCGTAGTTCCCACAGAGGTCATGCTTATGGACGCGGCGGTGGTGATCTCCCTTTCTGCGATCTTCCTGTACATCGGCTTGAGGAAGGCCAGATGGAGGGAGAGATGATCACCTCAGTAACCTCATCGCCTCCGGCACGGTGGCATCCTCCTGCACTATGGCTGTAACGGCCTTGAGCATGGCCACCGGATCATTGGCCTGGAAGATGTTGCGCCCAATGGCCACCCCAGCGCCCCCTGCCTCTATGGAATCACGCACCATTTCCAGTATCTGTTCGGTCGTTTCCATCCTAGGTCCGCCGGCGACCACGACGGGGACGGGGCAGCCGCTGGTGACCTCTCGGAACGTCTCGATGCTCCCGGTGTAGTTGGTCTTCACGATGTCCACCCCCAGTTCGGCCGCGGCCCGCGCCGCGATCT
>JAKIXL010000003.1:32975-33330 GCA_022709105.1 Thermoplasmatota archaeon
AGTTCTCGGAGGTGATCTTTCTGCCACGGGGATACATCATCGCCACCAGGGGCATCCCCCACTCCCGGCACTTCATTGCGGTGGCCCCCAGCGCCCGCAGCATGTCCCCTTCCGTCTCCGCGCCTAGATTGATGTGCACCGACACTCCGTCGGCACCCATCTTCAGGGCCTCTTCCACCGATGTCACCAGGACCTTGTCGTTGGGATCCGGTGACAGACTGGTGGATGCGGACAGATGCATTATCAGCCCTATGTCCTTTCCGTGCCGGCGGTGGCCGTGAAGCGCCAGGCCAACATGTCCGAGGACGGCGTTGGCCCCGCCCTCGGCGGCCCGGTCCACCGTCGCTGACATGTT
>JAKIXL010000040.1:0-7571 GCA_022709105.1 Thermoplasmatota archaeon
GCCCCTTATCCTGCCCAGGGCTCCGGCAGCACACGACACCTCATCATAGGACCTGACACCGTCCCTGATCGACGTTTCCGAAAATATCGTGAGCGGGACAGGGTCTCCCGAATGGTCCATCCTGCTCACTGGGGTGCAGTGATCGGCGCAGAAAGCCACCACCGAACCTTCCGGCAGGCCCTTCCGGAGATCTCCTGCCATCTCGTCCAGTCGTCCGATCACCTCGATCTTGCGCCTATGGTCGCCATCGTGGGAGGCTATGTCCGCCGCTTTGATGTTCATCAGCACGAGGTCCTTTCGGTCAAGCTCCTTCAGCGCGGTCTTGGCCTTGGACATCATATCCGTATCAAGCCCTCCAGTCGCTCCTGGGGCATCGATTATCTCAAGGCCGCACACCCTGCAAATGCCTTTAATGAGAGATACGCCGGCCACGCAGGAGGCGGTCATGCCGTATCTTTTTTCGAACGGCTCGATGTTCGGGAACTCCCCTCCCCCCCGTGGAAGCAGGACATTGGCCGGGAGGAGCCCTTCCTTGCGCCTCCTAATGTTCACGGGATGCGCGTCCAAGACCTCATAGCTCTTCCTGACGAACTCGTTGACCGCGTCCGCAGTTCTCTGTGCTTGAGGGACCAGCGCCTTGGAGATCTGCACCTTCGCCGCGCCATGAGGGTCGGCATCGGTAACATTAGGATCAAGCCCATCTCCTTTGAGCAGAAGAACGGCCCTATGTTCGGTGGCCTCCTTGACGATAGCTTTGATGCCGTTGACCTCCAGCCCCTCAAGGGACTTGACCAGCTCCGTGGTGTCCGGCTCCTTTATGCGTCCGGCCCGGCGATCGAGAACATCCATCTTGTGGTCCACGGTGGCGAAGTTGCATCGGAAGGCGATGTCGCCCTTCCTCCCGAGAAGCCCAACGCCTGCGGCCTCGAACGGGCCTCGCCCAGTGTAGACCTCATATGGATCGTATCCAAGCAAGGCCAGGTGTGAAGTGTCCGAGCCCGGGCGGACGCCGGGAGAGATGACATCCATGCAACCCGAGGTTCCGTTACGAGCGAACCAGTCCAGATTGGTCTTCTCCGCAGATTGGAGGGGTGTACGATACCTCAATCCCTTCACCGCGCGATCGCCCAACCCGTCCATCACCACAATGAGTATCTTACCTCCGGTCTCCATCTGAACCATGATGTTATTGCCGGAGAGTATAAAAAAGGGTGTTAGGCCTTTCGCTCAGGCGGCTGACCTCGACCAGACCCCTTCGGGCAGAGATTCGTACAGCCCCATCTCCAGGTCCTCATTGACCAAGGACAAGGCCGCGAACTTTTCGATCTTCTCGATATTTAGCCCCCAGTAGAACACCCTCCAGGTCCTCCCATTGGGAAGAACGACCTCCTCCCAACGAGTGGTCAGGAGCTGAACGTCCTGCAGGAAATAGAACATCCTTCGGTCATCCTGATCGAGCACGTTGTCAATGATCTCGTAGTAGAACCCGAAGTAGTTTAGCATCCTCATCGAGATGTCCTCGGCGACATCATCGGTGACCTCCATCTTGTTCTTAATCGCCCTGGTCAATGTTTCGTACGTTACTAGGTTCCTGATAGCGTTCATCCCTTCTCCTCCCCTACCTATCTGTATGCACTACTATATGAACTTAACGAATCATCCATCCAATGTGGGTACACGTCGTATTTTGTCATAAATGGAAATAATATTAATGGGTTTAAAAAGGGACCTTAGATTATTATTTCGCCGTCCTTGAGTATCTGGATATCGTCCACCCATATCGACGGGCTCTTTACCAAGCAATCCTGGTGGATCAATGCCGGGCCATCATTGTCGTAGTTGAACCCGATAGCGAAGTGGCATGTCTTACCGACCTTCTCGTCCTCCAACATATTGTTGACCATCTTGGCCTTGTAGTTCAGCCCTATCCCCAGCTCTCCGATGTTCCTCGCATTGCGCTCCTCGGCGACAAGCCCGTTCTCCCTTGCCCGCTTCTCCCCGCTCCTTATGACGTTGAGCAATGCTTCTGCATCAGCGCCCCCGGTGACCTTATCGATGTATCCGTTCTTGAAGTCCAGACGCACCGGCTCCTTCGGCTGCACGGCGTGAGGTATAAGGTCCAACGTGCCATCGTACACGATGGTGCCCTTTGTCGAGCCAACGACGGGGGAGACATAGACCTCGCCGCAGGGCACGTTCCCTCCGCTTCCGGGGGTTCTGAAGTCCCCGTCGTCCGCATAGCCTAGGCGCCCCTCTATGGAAATGGTGACATCGGTCCCTCCAGGAGCGGTCACGTGCATCGATCTTCCGGCATCGATCACCTTTTTCAGCTTTGCCGCGTCCTCTCTCATCTTTGCATAGTCGATGACCACGCATCTCTCGAAGGTATCCCTGGTCAGGGAGGGGGACCAGAACGAGCGGATCCGGCGTTCTCCGAGCATGTAGTATTGGATGTGGTCGTACTTCTTCCCGTCATGCCCGATGTAGCCGACCTTCTGCCCATAGGGGTCTTTTCCGGTCTTGAAATGAGGCACCGAAATGAAGATATCGGGTGCTTCCCTGATGGCCGCCAGTACGGCGTGCTCTGCGAACTGCAATATGGTCTTGGGCTCTTGGAGCATCATGACCGGCCTCCCACCGAGCGCCTTGGTCTGGTCGAACAGCGCTCGGGAGATATCAAAGGAATCCCCTTCGAAGTTGGCGGCGATGACCACTTCCTCTCCTGGTCTGAGCCCGATAACATCACGCATGGCCACTAAGGCGGCCTCTTCAAGCTTTGACATCAGAACCCTCTAGTTCACTGATGTTCTCGGAACCGGTTCGTTAGTATAATAGATTTGGGAGATCGTTCGTTATCCTGGGACCAGTATAGAAGAGCGCCCTGTTCTAACGATGATGAGCAGAATGGAAAAAGAGGGAAGTTGTTTACGAGCGTTGGTTCCTGCTTAGAACCTTCTCTCGCTGCGTGCCGGCTTGTGCTTCTGGTAGCATTCCCTGCAGTAGACCGGCCTTCCCTCAGTCGGCTTGAATGGGACCTGGGTCTCGGCTCCGCAATCGGAGCACTTCGCTGGATGCATCTCACGGGGTTCGTCGCGCCTATATCCGCCTCTTCTGTCGTTCATACGATTACCTGTTGCTGTTCTCCACACGCTGTTAGGACATGTGTATGCCTCTCCAATTCATAATCAGGTATAAAATAACAACTATTACGAACGCCATAATTACAAACCGAACGCTGGGTATGGCGGTCTTGGTGGTTTCCTGAAGGCATTTCTACATCCCCGCAGACCAAGCGGCATTTGATAAGATTTATATGGAAAACCGCTCATCCTTCTCTTCCATGAACAAGAACGTTCTGTTGGTCCTTGTTATCATACTCACTCCGATCGTGGTCCTCGGATCCCTTGCCATGGCCGGGGCTGAGAACTTCAAGGTTCAGAAAGATAAGTTCGTGGAAGAGGAGAAGACCACTACCCATGGCGAAGGTGAATCGCTGCCATTGGCCATTGTCGAACAGTTCCGTTCGCCGTTCCTTCTCCAGGTCCCGACCTTTCTAGGGTCATCGGTCTGAACACATCGTTCCTGACCGTCCCCGTTCCCGCGGGGCCATGTTCTTTTTTAAACGAGATCGAAATCGATCTTCCATGTCGCTCGGCAATCGAAGGACATGAAAACAAATAGGGGCGTCGGCGAGGTCAGTCCTTGGTCCGGGCGGTTTTTGGCTCGGAGGTCATGACGATCCTAACTCGCTTTCCAGGCGGGACATTGATGACGACCTCCTCCCTTATGCTCCTCTCGGACACCTCCTTCTCCTTCCTTACGCTCTTGTTCATCTTCAACATTTTCTCAGTGGGCTCATCTAGCAGCACAATGTTCAGCTGCCTTGCCTCGTCCGAAGCCGCCAATATTAGCTCTCCCATATTATCACCTGCCGATCGTGTACATGAATAGGGACGGACCATGCCGTTCCGGGACCACAGCATGGTCCATTATCCGCTCTATGTAAGTCTGCGACATAACTTTAAACAAACCCCTATAGTGGACCCCTCGATAGCATTTTCTATGCATTCTATCCCGGTATAGTCATGGTCCTTGAAGTATCGAAAGGTTATAAACATTTCATGGACCTTGGACGTATGCTTGTCTCTGGCCGGAACTGCGGTGCTATCCGAACGGTCTACGGGCTATGACGCATCCTATGCAACAGGACCATAGTCTCGTAGTTCCGGTTTGAATTCACTAGATATTATTATTAGGTTCGGGCTCAGTATTCTCATATTCGATAATATGACGGGATCGAGTCCGCCTGCTGAGCCTAAGAAAGGCTTGCCAAAAACGCTGGTAGTCATCGCCATCGTCGCTGTGGTAGCCATAGCGGCGATAGCGGGGGCCTATATGCTGATGAACAATCCTGGACCCAACGACAAGAACGGTAACGGGAATGGGAATAACGATAAAGGCGGTGATAATGGTAAGACACCAATATCGGCCATAGCCAATGGGGACTATATCGAGATCAAGACGACCACCGAGAACGATACGCTCTCCATGAACTCAACAATTAGGTGGGAGGTATCTAATGTCACCGCCACGGGGTATGACATAACCATACGCATAAATTATGGCTTGTTTAACCAGACCATCACCCATCATGCCAACCTGACCGATGTCATTGGAACCGGTGCGGTAAATGATAATTATTCGATAGGTACGCTTATCGGAATTGAAACGCTTTCCACACCAATCGGAAATAAGAAAGTGGAGCACTGGAGGATCACCGAGACAGACGATACAAATCTGACGGTGACCGACTATTACGTCGGTAAGGACACCAAAATGGTCTATAAATTGACCATGGTGAACACTGACTCCAGCTACCCTGAGAACAATATGAACTATACGTCCGTCCTGGTCGCCACCAACATAGAGTCATTGAAAAATGGGGATAAGGCCTGAAGTAACTACAAAGCGAGGCCAGACGGCCTCGCGATCATCTTATTTTTCCTTATCCTTTTCATCCATTCCACGTCGTCCGAATCATATCCATTTCGACGAAAAGCGAGCACAAGCCTCTGTTCGTGATCTAACTGCGCTACTGCGCATCGAACAATATCATCGATGATGGTGGCTCCTCTTCACTTGACAGTTTTCTACCATTGGTTCGTTGAAGTACCACATCAGAAACGAGGACAGCTCTGGGCGAGCAACGATCGTATCAAGATGCAGAAATGAAAGGGCTGTGTTCGAATTCCGGAGCCACACATGGTTCTCTGAAAGCTCAACCATTCATTCCATGCTGAAGCCCTCAAGTGATGACTGTTCTTCAAATATTGTGAAAAGCTTCTGATCGTCAGTCCATTCGCCCAATGATGGGGGTCGCCCTAGAGAGGCCCCTGTAAGAACCTGGCCGCTTACTGGCCGATTACAGATCGGAACCGGAGAACTATATGTCGATCCTTCTTTTTTATTTAATGGAATATTTATATATAATCAAAAAACAACATTCACAACTTACGTCTTTATTTCATTCATAAACTGGCCCGTTCAAATCCGTTTACTGAATTCGAATATTGACGGGATTAATATGGACTTGAAAGCTACGAAGATCGGAGGGTCTGGAATCATTACTGCCCTAGTAATAATTTGTTTGAGCACATTCTTGATAGCGGCCTTCACTTGGTCATCGCAGATGACCGCGTTTAAAAATCCTCAAGAAATATCACTAGGAACGCCCAGCGTTAATGAGTGGGACGCGGCTCAGTTCTTCAAAGAAAGCGTCGATTACGATATTACTATGAAAGCGAACTACAACTTCCATAGTGGAGCCAGCATAACATATTATATCAAAGTCATTGCCTCTGCGATACAAGGGACGATTGAACTTGGAGACTTTACTCTATCAATATCGGGAGTAACGGCGACCCTAAGTGAATCATCTGCAGGCGTATGGGTTTCGACACCTATTAGTGTTTTTAAAAATAACCCGGACGACGATATTACTATTACAATAACGCCCTCTGTTAACGCACTTGATCTTGGCATGGTTTCTTTCGAAATATCTGCACAGTCGTCTGCTTGAGCGATAAACCCCTTCCCATCATTTTTCACCCGATGTCAGAAAGTGGATCGACCGTATTGTCGGGGATAGCACTTGATGATGAGTTTCAAGAAGGTCGGCCAGCAATCGTACTCATCCGAATGATCAATAGAACGATGAAACATATCATAACGCAACTATTGTTATTCCTTCACGACATCTTCCTCTCGACATGCAACCGGCTTCGAATTACTTCATACCTCATTTCGCCATGCCTTTCGTCCGACTTGCAACATGCCCTTAATGCGAAGCATAGTTTACCATGCTGACCTCGATAATAATCGATACGGCCACGATTGACTTGAGGGCAGTTATCGGTTCATTGAAAAGTAAGTACCTAGCGCAACAGCGATTATGGTGCCAAGGCCGCTCCAAATGCCATATACGACGCTGATGCGTATCCCCTCAATGATGAGGGTGAGAAATCCGAAGCAAACAAAGTAGAACACACCAACAAGATCGGTTTCCAGCATCCATTCCCCGCCATCTTATGGCTTCATCATGGTTGTTCCGCCCCCTCCCCGAAGAGAAATGTCAATCCTAGATATGCCCATTCCATTACCATATCTTCTCCAGAGCCATAATTTGAACCCCCAAGAACCATATCAGCGATCGCATCGATTTCAATGGTGTCGCCTATGTTTTGGGCACACACGGAACTTTGAACTGATATTCCATCAAGAACGGTGATCATGTTAGACGCTGATTCGATCTCCACATGATGGATGACCCAATGTCTTTTCTTCCATTATATGGTATTAACCTGATCTGGATAGCTTTCAAATGATGTGATGAAGCTATAACGGAGATCTTCGTTCATGTTCCATCCATCTCCGATCAATCCGAGATGCAGTCTGGAATATCCTAGATAGCTCTTATCGAATCGATAACTGTTGATGATGAGCGCTCTGATATCCGATTCATCGTAGGTCTCGACGCGGCTATGTCATACTCCTCTCTTTGATAGGACTTCAGTGCCTGTTAACAAACAGTGTGAAAGAGCTCGTTCTTATCTCTGAAATAATGGCTAAGGGCACCCTTGGTGAGATTGGCCAAAGCAGTGAGGTCATCCCTCGATGCTCCATCCAAATCTTTCCTATATAAAGGATCAAACGCAGCGTCCACGATTTGCCCTCTGCTGCCTCCTCCCTCCTTGGTCGCGCTGAACTTAACTGGCCCGGAGAGAGCCGAGCCCCTACTCACCGTACATCGAGTTAGCCAGGTTGAAAACGATGGGCCGCATTCACGTCCTCTGGATTGAGAACTGCTGGTGCAGGGGGTGCGATTTGAACGCACGGACCACTAAGGATAGGATCCTAAGTCCTACGCCGTTGGCCAAGCTTGGCTACCCCTGCTTGACGTTTCCGTATGAATAATTCTTATTTATCCTGTCGGTCGAGCAGCTCCTGGAGCATGGCCTTGGCATTCTCCAACGCTTTCTCTCGGCGCTTGGGATAGCTCTCCACCTTCGCCC